>DSBA01000039.1 GCA_011046145.1 Candidatus Uhrbacteria bacterium
ATTATTATTTATTTAAAATAGTTATTTGTATTTCTCGGAGTAATTAAATGTAAAATTATAAAAAAGGCGACAAGCGTCGCCTTTTAAAATTATTTGCTATTTCGGATTTAGATTTTGAAATTTGCTTGGTATTTGAGTATTAAAATTTAGAATTTACACCCTCATGTATTTATTAACCGCCCAATAGCTGGAAAGCAAATTAACTATAATTGCGCCTAAAAATTGCAAACCAAAAATTAAAATAAAATTCTGATTAAAATAATTTATCAAATTAAACTGGCTTTCCAGCAATATAGAAACATAAGGCTGGATAAAACCCAGCAGCGGATAAATTATAATTATAGTGGCTATAACTGATAAAACCGCAAAAATAATGCCTTGTAAAAGGAACGGCGACCGCACAAACCAATTTGTCGCGCCCATCAGCTTCATGGCAATAATTTCTTCTTTATGCGTATAAATAGCCACTCTGATAGCATTAAAAATAATCAAAATGGAAATGAGCGCAAAAATTAAAGCTACAATAATAACAGCTGTATTGACTTTTTTTGTTATGCCGCTAATCCTGTCAATCACCAGCCGGTAATCCTCGAAATCTTTGCTTTCAATCAAACTATCATACTGGGGGTCGGATAAATTCTCCAAAATCAAAGGATAATCTGCCGGTGTCTTAGCCTTAACAATCAAATTTGCGCCTAAAGGATTTTTGCTGACCTCTTCAAGCGACTGCAAAATCTTAGGGTTGTCCTTGTGCCTTTCCCTGAAATTTTCCAAAGCCTGGTCTTTGGAAATATATTCTACTGATTTAACCTGCATTAAGCTTTCCAAATAGCGCTGGATGTTTTGCACTTGGTCTTCGCTGGCATCCGCTTTAAAATAAACATTAACATCAACTTTATCTTCAATCGCCTGAATAGCAGCATTTGCCGTTACATTAAAAATAATCAATAAATTAATGGCAAAAAGAGCCAGGACCAAAATAGTCAGAGTCACAAAAGAAAGCCAAAAATTACGGAAAAAATCCTGCCAAGCAAATTTTATAACGCGAAAACTTGAAGTAAACATTTTATATGAAAATTTTAAAATTTTAAATTATAAATTATAAATTTGAAATTCTAAAATTAGAAATTATTTATTAGAAATTAGATGATTATAAGACGTACTTTCCCTCCTCCTGATCACTAATGATTTGCCCTGAATCAAGGACAACCACTCTCTTTTTAATCCTGTTCACAACATCTTTATTATGAGTAACCAAAATAACCGTCGTGCCAAACTCATTAATTTTTAAAAGCAAATCAATAATATCTTTGGTATTCAAGGTGTCCAAATTGCCGGTAGGCTCGTCAGCCAGTAGAATTTTGGGGCGATGGACCAATGCTCTGGCAATGGCCGCTCTTTGGATTTCTCCGCCAGAAACCTGTTGGGGATAACGGTCGGATTTTTCTTTTAAACCCACGATTTTTAAAACTTGCGGGACAACCTGATTTATTCTTTTATTGCTTACGCCGCAAACCTGCATGGCAAAAGCCACATTTTCAAAAATAGTTTTGCGCGGCAAAAGCTTAAAATCCTGATAAACAACGCCTATCTGTCGCCTTAATACAGGAATGTCACCAGCCTTCAGATTAGTTATTTCCCAGCCGCCAAGCAAAATCTGGCCTTTGTCCGGCTGTTCTGCCGCGGTCAGCAGCTTAATCAAAGTGCTTTTGCCAGCCCCGCTTTGCCCGACAATAGAAACAAATTCCCTGGGAGAAATCCGCAAGGAAACATCTTTAAGCGCAACAGTTTGAGGATAAAAAATTTTTGTGACTTTTTTAAACTGGATCATAAAATATAGCCAAAAGCAATTAATCCGAGGATTTATAATGCGAATCCAGCGGATTAAAAATTAATTATTAGTAGCTACCACCCCGACCTGTTCATACGGTTCTACTCTCACTGGCGCTAAGCCCATTTTTGGATTAGCTATTTTTTCAAAAGCTACCAAATCCAAATCAATAATTCTATCCGGAAAAATATCACGTTCCGGGCCAAAATCATTAATCGTAACAACTACCTGTTTGCCATTATCCAAATTAGTGACTAAAAGTTTCGTGCCTTTGGGATAATCAGGCGAAGCCGCGCAGTCGCATTTTTTATATCTATACCAGGAAGCAATACCCGTATGCATAATGCCGTCATTTTGCAATACAGCAAGCTTGGCAAAAGGCAAATGAAAAGCAGCCCTCATATAGCCTGTTTCTGTATTGTTTCTGGAAGGAATAGCTATCCATTCCCCTTTGCCCTGGTCAAAATAAAAAATGCTTTTTTCATAAACAGCGTCATCAAAATATTTTACCTGCAGCCAAAAAGGCCGAGCCGGGTCATATTTGTCTTTTGATTTAATATCAAATTCCAAAATTTTTGAAGCTAAAGAATAACCATTAGGCAGTTCCATACCATGATTCTCCAGTAACTGGACTTCTTTAAATTCAAACCGGCCGCCACCGGTCAGAACATTGGGCGTAATCCCAAATAAGAAAGCCTCGTCAAAAAGTTTTATGGTATACCCCCTGACAGCTGTAATGTCATCCAGATTAATGCCGTCAAAATCAGTATAAATAAAATTATATTGGGGCCTGTCATCAGCCAGCGTAAAATTGACTGCTAAGCAACAAACTGCTAAAATAACTAATAAATTGAATAATTTTTTCATAAATGATTGGATAATATCTTAATATTTAGTAGACTAGCAGCTGATTTGTATATTCGCAAAATTGCGGGATTAGTATAGTGGCAGGACATGACCTTCCCCCGCCTCCGCAATAAATGCGCGATGGTAGTACAATGGCAATACATCTGCTTCCCAAGCAGATAACGCGGGTTCGATTCCCGTCCATCGCTTAAAAGATCTAATTGCTACGGCGGGCCGGCAATTAAGAAAATACAAATTTTTAGGTTCGATTCTCCATAGTCTCCGTAGCTTTAGCAAAGGAGACCCCTATCCCGCTCTGGCTAGCCGACATAGCTCAATGGTAGAGCAATGGTATCGTAAACCATAGGTTGTGGGTTCAAGTCCCTCTGTCGGCTCAAGATTCGCGCTGGATCAGAACCGGAATTAGTTTTTAATTCAGTATATATTATTACCTTGCATAGTTCCGGGCAAATCCAATCTCGGTTTCAATAAACATAAATTTTAATCTGCGCGTCTTCTCTCGCCTCTTTTAATAAATTATCTAAAATTAAATTGGAGCGGGAGAGTTTGGCGCTGGTTTTTTTTATGTATAAACCAGGCTCAGTAAAATATTTTCTATATTCCTCTATATTTAAACCGTAAAATTCATCTAAAAATCTTTCCAATTCTTTACTGCCTCCTTTTTGAGCTATAATCTTATTAATCTCTTGGTCGATTTCTAAGGCAGGAACAATAACATCATAATCGCTGGCTATTTTCCTGACAAAATAATCAGTCATCAGCCGTTCCTCAAGAGCCATCTTTTTTAATTGTCCGGATTCAGGAACATCCAAAAAACCAGCTTGTTTTTGTTTTTCATAAAAATGTTGGTATGCTTTTAAATTTTTCAAATAATCATTAAAGGAAATATAATCGTTGTTTATTTTAGCAGCCGGATAAGGGATAATGCCAACAATTGCCTTCGTAATATCGCCTTGCCAATCCAATTTATAAATTCCCCAGGCAAAAACAATATTAAAAGCAAAAAAAACAGCGATAATTATAATGACCACACTTAAAACAGAGGCTTTAATTTTAAACTGCTTTTTAACTCTCTTAATCTTTTTTTTTGCTTCTTTTTCCATAATTATTTAAAAAAATAACTCCGCCATTTGGCAGGGTTGGAAACTGGCTGGGATTTTTTCTCCTCTTCTTGTAAGATTGAAGCTATCTCCTCTTGGGGAATAACAACCAAATTCTCACCCGGTTTTTTAAAACCCAAATTTAATTTAGCTTCATGTTCAATAAAAGATTCAGACTTTAAATAATCAACTAGCTGGGCAAACTCCTGATTGTTTTTTCCCAGCCGGTTTATTTCGTCCTGCAAATTCTGAATTTCAGAATCAACTTTATAACTGCTTACCGCGCCTTTAGCCAAAGCGGATAAAATAATAAAAAATAAAACAACGCAAAAAACAAGAAAAAATTTAGAAAAAATCAAATCAGGCAGAATTGTTTTATTCTTGTCCCTTAATCTCATATGTTGGTATTATATCTTTTTTTAAAAAAAATGTAAAACAAATCAGAGCCTCTTTTTAGTAAAATTATTTATCTTAACTTCCGACTCATTTTCTTCTTCATCTTCATTTTTTTCCAAATTATCTTCAGCCTCAACTGAAGCAATTTTATCTGAAGCGGCAAAATCAGGCTCTTCATATTTTTCCAGCTCTTCAACCAGCAATTTCTTCAGCCTCAAATCGCCAAAAGTTTCTTTATAATCCTCAATCAGCTCCTGCAGGTTGTAATCTTCATATTCAGCCATTTTATCCTGGCTTAAAAAATCTTCAGCAAGCTGCTCCTTTTCCTTGGAATTCAAACCTTTCACCTTTTTTATTTCTATTTCCCTGCCCGTCTGTTCAAGAATCAAATCCGTCAGAAGCTGGCTAATTTTGGAAACGTGGCTGACATTTTTAACCGCCAATTTAACTCCAGCTGCCTGGATTCTGATGGTGCCCAATTTCAAAACCGTCTGCCAAAATCCTTTTACAGAATAACTGATATCTGAAATTTTTTCATAATTTAATTCCGAAACTATTTTATTAAAAAATCCTATCTGGTCAAAATCAAAAATCCGCTGATTGGTTATGATAAAAACATTAAAATACCAGATAAAAAATTCCCGCGCGCCGTAAAAAATTCCAGTCAAAAGAATGGCCAAAAACAAAGCCACGCCAAGCGGTCCCAGGCTTAATAAAAAAAACATCAAAAAAAAGGCCAATAAAATCAAAAAAACTGCCAAGAGAATCTGTTTCCAATAAGTAACCGGGTGATGGCGCAAAACCATGATAATCTCCTCATCTGGACGCAGGCTGATTTTTTTTGCAAAATAATCATTGGACATAATATTTGAATTAGAAAATTATTTCAAACGTCAGCATTGTTTTTAAACTTAAAAATTTCAGCTTTATCAGCCGCTTCTTCTAGCAATTTTCCAAATTCCCAATCTTTTTCATTATCTAAAATTAAATTCAAATCAGCGCGAGTGACAGGATGGCGCGGCAAATAAAGAGAGCAGCAATCTTTAAACGGCTGGATAGAAATTTCATAAGTAGCAGCGAATTTTGCCAAGCCAATTATTTCTTTTTTATTTAAGCCGATACAAGGCCGCAAAATCGGCAAATCAATAGCTTCAGAAATGCTGCGGATATTTTCCACGGTCTGCGAAGCCACCTGACCCAAACTCTCCCCGGTAACCAGAGCCAAAATATTTTCTTTTTGCGCGATTATTTTTGCTATTCTTAACATCATGCGGCGGTAAAAAACCACGCGATAATCTTCTGGCGCGCGCTTTAAAATTTCTTGCTGAACTTCCAAAAATGGCACAACATATAAAATTAATTCGAATTGGTATTCGTTTAAAACTTTAACCAAATCTTTTACTTTTTCCCTGTTTTCTCTGGGAGTGGAAGGATATGAATCAAAATGGACATAAACGATTTGAGAACCCCGCTTTTGCATCATATTTGCAGCCACCGGCGAATCAATGCCTCCTGAAAGCAAGCAGAGCAATTTATCAGACGAACCAACTGGCAACCCTCCCCTGCCCTCAATTTTGTCAAAATAAATAAAAGCAAAATCACGGACAATATCAATATGGCAATTCAAGTCAAAATTTTCCAAGTCAACTTTTTTCTTTATTTTTTTGACTATCATGGCGCCTAATTTTTCTTCAATCTCATTAGACTTTAAAAAAAATTTTTTATTTGCTCTTCTGGCAGTTATTC
>DSBA01000038.1 GCA_011046145.1 Candidatus Uhrbacteria bacterium
AAACACAAAAAAAGATTTTTTTGGCTAATTTTAAATTAATTTTCATATATTTATTGCTTTAAATCCGCTTAATTTAACTGTTTTTAGCAGTTAAAGCGAATTTTTATTAATTTAAGGGCTTTTTCTTTTGACAGGCCATCACCTTTTATATTATAATTAAATTAATTAATATACTAATTGTAGTATATAAAATTTAATTAATTAAAGCAAAAAACTTATGCCTATCTGGGGAATTATTTTAATTGTCCTTGTTTTGGTGATTATTTGGCTGGTCGCTGTTTATAACAGCCTGATCAAAAGTCGCAACCGGGTTGATGAAGCCTGGTCAGATATTGATGTCCAGCTCAAAAGAAGATATGATCTGATTCCAAATTTAATTGAAACTGTCAAAGCTTATGCCACTCATGAAAGAGAAGTTTTCCAAAAAGTTACTGAAGCGCGCTCAAATGCCATGCAAGCTAAAAGTCTTGATGAAAAGGGCAAGGCTGAAAACATGTTAAGCGAAACTTTAAAATCCCTATTTGCCGTAGCTGAAAATTATCCGGATTTAAAAGCTAGTCAAAATTTTCAATCTTTACAGGACGAGCTGACAGATACGGAAAATAAAATCCAAGCCTCAAGGCGCTTTTATAATGGCAATGTGCGCGACTTTAACACTAAAATCCAAATTTTTCCAAACAACCTGATTGCCGGCATGCTAGGCTTTAAAAAATATGATTTTTTCCAGATTGAGGAAGAAAAAGAGCGAGAAGTGCCAAAAGTCAAATTCTAATCTGTAATCAATCTCGGCCAAAGGCCGATCAGCCCCTGGCTGATACTAATTTGCTACGAATCTACTAAATAAAGCCAGTAGGCCCATTCGTAGATTCGTATATTATTCGTAGATTCGCATTATATCATTATGTATCAACAAATAGATTCTAATAAGCGAAAAACCGTCTTATTAATGACAATTTTTATAATTTTTGTCTTATTTTTGGGCTGGCTTTTTGGACAATTTACTGATACTGGCTATCTAGGCTTGGTTATTGCTATTATTATTTCTTTAATTATGGGCTTTGCCAGCTATTTTGCCGGCGATAAAGTCGCTTTAGCTACTGCCGGAGCCAAACCGATTGAAAAACAAGATAATCCCTATGTTTTTCGCATGGTAGAAAATCTCTGCATTACTGCCGGACTGCCTTTGCCAAAAGTTTATATAATCAATGACCCTAATATCAATGCTTTTGCCACTGGCCGCGACCCTAAACATGCTTCAATTGCCGTAACAACCGGCGCAATTGAAAAACTGGAAAACCAAGAGCTTGAAGGCGTTTTGGCCCATGAGCTTTCACATATTAAAAATTACGATATCCGCCTAATGATGGTTGTTATTGTGCTAGTCGGCATTATTGCTCTTTTAGCTGATTGGCTCATGCGCAGCTTTCTTTGGGGCAGAAACAGCCGGGACAAAAATCAGATAGGTTTGATTTTATTAATCGCCGGCATAATATTGGCCATTCTTTCGCCTTTAATCGCCCAACTTATCCAATTAGCCATTTCACGCAAACGGGAATTTTTAGCTGACGCAGACGGCGCCTTACTGACGCGCTATCCCCAGGGGCTGGCTGATGCCCTGGAAAAAATTGCCATAACCAATCAAATGCCGCTACAAAGGGCCAATAACGCAACTGCCCATTTATACATTGCCAATCCTTTTGGCCAGACAAAAAAATTTCTAAGCAGTCTGTTTGCCACACATCCTCCGATCAATGAAAGAATTAACAAATTAAGACAAATGGCTTAATAGGCTATATGAAATTGTATAAAGCCGCAAAAACTCAATAGCAACCTTATAAAACTTCATAAAACATAATATAACCCAATATAACTTTTCTAAAATTAATTTCAAACCCATGCCCAGCCAACAAACAAAAATCAAACCTTTGCCTTTAACCAAAACTTTTTCAAACAGTTTTCAAATCGCTCAAAAAAGCTGGCCTGAAATGGTTTTAATTATTTTCATTGTAATTTCCATAATAATCGCGGTCCAGTTCCTTTTACCACTCATTTATTTCCTGCTTTTTAAGTATAACCTCATAAAAGAAGAATTTTTTTATACTTTCCACTTAATTTGGCGAATTATAAGTTACATTATCTATTTAATCATTGCTGTTATTGCCCAAATTTTAATGCTTAATCAACTCATAAAACCCCAAATAAACTTAAAGGAAAACTTCAACGCTATAAAAAAATTCTTTATTTCTTTTTTAGGCTTAACTATCTCTGTAAATATACTTTTTCTAATTTTTAGCCTGCCAATTCAGGTCGGCGTCTTCCTTTTTCTTTTTGATCAGTTAGTTTTAGGCTTTATCGCCTTAATATTGGGCATTGCCCTTACTTTATTATTAGCCACGGCTATTATTTTCAGCCCGTTTCTTTTAATTGAGAAAAAAATTTCCTGCCCCAGCGCCCTTAAATTATCATTTGATTTAAGCAGGAGAAATTTTCCAAACCTTCTTCTAAAGCTAATCGTCATCGCTTTGCTTTTTATAATTATTAACGGCTTTGCCACTATTTTCTTTTCCATACCTTACGCAGGCTTTATCTTGGGCTCAGCGACTTTCTTATTAATGATAATTTTTGCTTTTACAACCCTTTACGCCATTTACCGGGAATTTAACGTTTAATCAATGCCAAGCAATATTTTAAAAAATTTTTCAACCAATTATCAGGAGATTTTGGTCAAATCAATAAATCTGGCCTGGCAATGGAAAATAAAAACCATCACGCCTGAATTTATTTTATATGCCTTAATTTTGCAAAAAGGCAGTATTGGCGCGGAAATTTTGCAAAAAGCTAATCTGAAAGCAGACAAATTAAAAAAATTTTTTAATTGCTGTCAGCAGGAACAAAAAAAGGATTTTCTGCCGGCTTTTGACAGCCAAAGTCTGAAAATTATTGAAAAATCAGCCTGTTTAGCTTACCGACATAAACATGTTTACATTGCCACAGAACATCTCCTTTTAGCTTTAATTGAAAGCAATAGCGGTAATTTGGAAAAAATTTTGAAAGAATCTCAAATTAACCGTAATTACATAAAAAACCAAATTCAAATCATTTTTAACAGCACCTCTAAATTCCAAAGTTTTGCTTCTTCATCAGGTAATTACAACCCCGGAGATGAAAGCGCTGATTTTTACCCTGTGGCGACTAAAAATTCCCTGCTGGGCTCCTTTGCTATAAACTTGACTGACAAAAAAATCCAAAAAAATATTGATCCCATAATCGGCAGAGAAAATGAAATTTCGCGCCTGATTGAAATTCTGATGCGCCGCACCAAAAACAATCCCCTGATTATAGGCGATCCCGGCGTAGGCAAAACCGCCCTAGTAGAAGGCTTGGCAAAAAAAATTATTGAAGGAGATGTGCCGGAAATTCTAGCCAATAAAAAAATATTAGCGCTTGACATTGCTTCTGTCATAGCCGGCACAATGTTCCGCGGTGAATTTGAAAACCGCATGAAGCAAATTTTGGAAGAAATTAAAAAAGATCCGGATATTATTGTTTTTATTGATGAAATCCATAATATTATTGGAGCAGGATCAACCCAGGGCTCAATGGATGTCGCCAATATATTAAAACCAGCCCTAGCGCGCGGAGAAGTCAGATGCATTGGCGCCACCACTTATGAAGAATACAAAAAACATCTGGAAAGCGATTCAGCCTTGGAACGCAGGTTCCAATTGATTAAAATCCAGGAACCGGGCGCCCGAGAAACAGCCGAAATATTAAAAGGCGTCAAAACAAATTATGAAAATTACCATCAGGTAATCATTACTGATGAAGCTATTGAAGCAGCCATTGAATTAAGCCAAAAATACTTATCAGACCGCTTTTTCCCTGACAAAGCATTGGATTTAATTGACGAAGCAGCTTCCAAAATAAAAATCAGCCAAAAGTCAAACCCCGCAATCCGCCAATTGAAAGAAAAGCAAGAAAAAATGGAACAGGCTAAAAAATCCAAGGAAAAAGCTATTATTGAAGAAAATTTCAAGCAGGCGATCTTATTCAAAAAACAGGAAAAAGAAATCCAGGAACAAATCAAAAAAATCAAAAACAATATCAAACAAGCAAACGAGCCTTGCCTTAAAGTCACAAAAAACGAAATCTGCCAAATCGTGGCAAAAATTACCAATATCCCCCTCAACGAATTGCTTCTGACTGAAAAAGATAAATTTTTAAAGTTGGAAAAATTACTAGCTGAAAAAATAATTGGCCAAGATAAGGCTTTGGCTTATTTGGCGCAAGCCATCAGGCGGGCAAAAGCTGGCCTTAGCGAACAAAATAAGCCCTTAGGCTCCTTTATTTTTATCGGACCTAGCGGCACAGGCAAAACTTATACCGCTAAAATTTTAAGCCAAATATTATTTGACCGGCCTGACGCGCTAGTAAAAATAGACATGTCTGAATTTTCTGAAAAATTCAATATCTCCAAATTAATCGGCGCGCCAGCAGGCTATGTCGGCTATAAAGAAAGCGGCAAATTAACTGATGCTGTCAAAAGAAACCCCAATTCCGTGGTTTTGTTTGATGAAATTGAAAAAGCCCATCCTGATGTCTTTAATCTGCTTTTGCAAATCATGGATGAAGGCTATATTACTGACGCGATCGGCAAAAAAATAAATTTTAAAAATACGCTGATTATCATGACTTCTAATCTTGGCTCGGAAAAAAACAACAAGCTTATCGGCTTTGGCAAAGATAGCCAGACTGAAGAAGATTTAGTCATAGAAGCAGAAGCTAAAAAATTTTTCAGGCCCGAATTTATCAACCGGCTGGACAAAATAATTATTTTTAACAAATTAAAGGCAAAAGATTTGGCCCAAATCGCTAAAATTGAATTAACTGCCCTTGAGGCGAGGCTGGAAAAACAAGGCATAAAAATAAGCTATAGTGATAAAATTATTGATTATTTAATAAAAACAGATTGCTGTGAAGAACAAGGCGCCCGTTTTATTAAGCAAAACATTGAGAAGCTGGTTGCCAATCCCCTTTCAGAAAAAATTTTCCAATCAGACAACCGCGGTAAAAATTTCAAATTAAAAATCAAAAATAACAAATTAGAAATTACAAATGGCTGAACAAAATCTCCAAACTCTTTCTCCGAAACAGCAAATTCAAGCTGCTCGCGAATTAAAACAAGATAAAAGAAAAACAACAAAAAAAAGCGCACAAGCAGCTGGCAGAAGCCTTCAAGCAGCCGGTATGGGGGTACAGGCAGCCGGTATGGGCGTGCAAGCAGCCGGCAAAGGCGTACAAGTAGCTGGCAAAGGTGTGCAGGCTGGGGGCAAGGGAATCAGCGCTGGCGGACAAGCTATGACAGGTGCGGGCGTAGCTTTAAGCGGAACGGGCTTAGGCGCAATTGCTGGCGTGCCTTTAGCTGTTGCTGGTATTGGAACAACTGCAGCAGGTTATGGCGTACAAGCGGGGGGTATGGGCGTACAAGCAACCGGCAAAGGGATTAAAGCGACCGGCAAGGGCATAAGTAAAACTGGCAAAGGCATAAAATCTGCTGGGGAAAAAATAAAAAAGACTAAGGGGGGGCAATCAAAATTTTCAGCAAAAAAAACCCGGGAAAGATTACAAATAGCAAAAAGAAAAGCAAAAAAGAAAATAGAACAAATTAAAGCCACGGCTAAAGCAAGTAAGCAGGCTGTTGAAGAAATGGGAAAGGGTTTGACAGCTAAAGCTTTAAAATTTTCATGGATACATATTATCAGCACCTATGGTTTAAGTTTGCTATATATTTATTTCCATTTTTTTGGCAAATATGTTGTCAATTCCAAATATTTTGTTGATTTTGGCCAAGAATGGACTTATGAAATAAATAAAAATACTGGCAAAAAAGTGAAGGCATCAATGGCTAAATG
>DSBA01000034.1 GCA_011046145.1 Candidatus Uhrbacteria bacterium
CATATGCTTAAATTTAATAGTTAACATGTGTTACCCTTAAGTATACTATCTGTAACCCCTTGGTGTTAACTATACAAGCGTTTGACTTGATAAAAATTTTTTGCTAAATTAATATCTCAAGAACATTAAAATTATAAAATAGGAGGAAAAAATGGACACGCAGAATGTTTTAGATGGAATTGTCTATTCAGAAATACTGAATAAATTAGATGTTTGTCATGGCTTTTCAACCAAAGCTTTAGGCAATATGTCCTATGACCGATCCCAGCAAGGCAAAGCCAGCCAAAATCAAGAAAAATTTTTCAGCCAACTAGGAATTGATTTGAAAAATAGCGCCCTGCTAATGCCGCCTGTCAAGCATTCTCCAAATGTTGCCTTGGTTCAAAAATTGTCTAACAAAACAGGACGAATTATTCTGAATAAACAAAGCCCAGAAATTATTATTATAGAAGCTGAAAAAGACCAGCCTGGAATTGATGCTTGCCTTAGCCATACGCCAAATACTTTTTTAGGTATTTTGCCGGCTGACTGCGCGCCAATTATGTTTTTTGAGCCGATCACCCGATTTTTCGGGCTTATTCATGCTGGCAGCAGTGGCTTAGCCAAAGGCATTATTGAAAAAACATTTACCTGCCTTAAAAAAAACTGCAACATAAGACCAGATCAAATCTATTGTTATATTGGCCCTTGCATTTGCCAAGAATGCTATAACCACAAAATTAATTTGCGCAATTTGATTGCTGACAAGCTTTTAAAATTAGGCCTGCCGTTAGACCAGCTAGAAATCAGCGAATTTTGCACTGCCCATCATGATCAGCTTTTTTTCTCGCATCATCGCGCCAAACAAACTGGCTGCGAGCAGACTGAAGGCAGAAACATGGCCCTAATTGGCCTTAAACAAGAATAACTGCCAATTTTCAAATCAACCTGTCAATAATATTGACGGGTTTTTTTATTGCGGCATTCTCAAATAATATTATTTCTTTTGCAAAAAAACATAAAGTGTCGTAAAATAGTGATATGGGAAGGCTTAACCACGAAAATTTTATCACGAAATAACACGAAATTTACATCTTAATAACTTTAGAAGCGAAAAAAAACTTTGTCCTCGTCTGTCATCCTGAGCCTGTCGAAGGATCTGCGACTTCATAGATTCTTCACTCCGTTCAGAATGACAAAGGACGTTTTCGCCATCTACTTAATGTACTTTCGTGAATTAATTTAGTGATTCATCAATACCTTATGTCTAAATCCAAACTTCAAAAACTAGCCCAGGATTTTCTTGACTATCTTGAAATAGAAAAGGGGCGAGCCACCAATACGGTTGCCAATTATAAATTCTACCTCAAGCGTTTTTTTATTTGGGCTGATATTAATGACCCTGCCCAAATTAGCCAAGACATGGTGCGCAATTTTCGGCTCTGGCTAAACCGGCAAAAAGATACTAATGGCCGGCCACTTAAAAAAAATACGCAAAATTATCATTTGATTGCTTTGCGGGCTTTTTTAAAATATCTAGCCAAACGAGATATTAAGGCTTTGGCTCCGGAAAAAATTGAACTGGCTAAAATGCCTGACCGCCAGATTGAGTTTTTAGAAGGAACAGAACTGGAAACTTTTTTAACCGCGCCAGAAACCATTGACCAGCCGGAAATCATAAAATTAAGAGACAAAGCAATTTTAGAAACTTTATTTTCAACCGGACTTCGCGTTTCAGAATTAGCTAGTTTAAAAAAAGAGGACATTAATTTAAATAAAGACGAATTTACTGTGCGGGGCAAAGGTTCCAAATTAAGAGTTGTTTTTCTTTCCAACCAGGCAAAGCATTGGATAAAAAAATATTTAGATAGCAGAAAAGATATGTCGCAATATTTATTTACCAACCATGACAAAGCCAATAAAAAAAGAAGTGAAAAAAAAGACGATAAAGGGTTAACTCCTCGTTCAGTCCAAAGAATAGTGCAAAAATACGCCAAAATAGCTGGCATTACCAAAAAAATCACGCCTCATGTTTTGCGCCACTCTTATGCCACTGATTTATTATCTAATGGCGCTGATATCCGTTCAGTCCAGACAATGCTGGGTCATTCATCAATTACCACGACTCAAATTTACACCCATATAACTGATAAGCAATTAAGAGAAGTTTACAAAAATTTTCATGGGAGAAAACGAGCCGGGGAATAATTTTACTAAACGCAATTAACTCCAAAGCCAATACTGATTTTTTAATTCTGCCTGTAATTTATAAGTTTCCCCATGGCACAAAAGCCCCAAGTATGACTGCGAGGTCTGATCATTGGGGCTTATTTTTATGCGACTAAACATGCGCCGCCTTGTACTTTTACGTAAAATGCGATGATCTGGGAAATGACCCCAGCCTAAAAAATCCACTCCAGAAGCAATTGTCTTGATTATTATTTTATCGGGGTGCACATTCAACTTTAAACTATCCTGTAAAAAATTTTTAATCTCGGGTAAAATATTTATTAAAAATTGTTTATCTGCTGACAGAAAAATCATATCATCAGCATAGCGAAGGTAATATTTTACTTTTAAGTTATGCTTTACCCACTGGTCAAAAGGATTTAAATAAATATTGGCGAATAATTGCGAGGTTAAATTTCCCAGCGGCAAACCAACGCTCTTGGCCGGCATTGATGAATAGCCTCTGATAATTTGCTCAAGCAACCAGATTACTTCCTTATCCTTTATATATTCGTCCAAAATCCGCAATAGAATCTCATGGTCAATGTTGGCAAAAAATTTTTTAATGTCAATTTTTAACGCCCAACAGGTGCGGGTGTGATTCTTACTTTCAACAAATGCAAAACCCCTAAATCTATTAAGCGCCTTATGAGTGCCCTTATCCAAGCGGCAGGAAAAAGAATCGGCAATAAACGTCCGCTCAAAAAATGGATACAGAATCCGATAAACCGCGTGATGTAAAAGCCGATCACGGACACTGGCTTTATGGATATGCCGGCGCTTAGGGTCATTAATATAAAAACTTTTATAGCCGCCGTGCCTGTAACTCTTATCAGCCAAATCATTATGAAGTTCTAAAATATTATCAAAAAGATTCAGGCTGAATTCCTGAACATCCGGCTTAGACTTTTTACCCTTGATAAATTCCTGCCAGGCCAACAGCAAATTATCTAATGAAATAATTTCTTCAAATTTATGAGCCAATTGGATTTTCATAATTCATCGCCAAAACTAAGCGCTGAAGAAACGCCGATTATAATTAAGCTTAATGAAAGCTACAAGTTATGGCACAGTTTTTTGATTCACATTCCCAGACTGACCCGCTACACTCTCGGCGCCAAAATAGACAATATTTTCACCGAATGCTTAGAGCTTTCGCTATTAGCCGGCTATTCAGCCAAAGAGACTAAATTTCCCATTGTCCAAAAGCTAAGCGTTAAATTTGATGCTTTAAAATTTTTTTTGAAACTTTTGTGGGAGATTAAAGCCTTGGACAATAAAAAGTATGCGGCACTATCGCAACCGTTAGCCGAAATCGGAAAAATGATCGGCGGCTGGCTAAATTCTCTAAAAAAATAAACTCTTTCCGAATTACGGAAAGAGAATAAAAAGACTTGCGGAAGGCCAGGAAACGACAGGTTTCATTCCAATGATTGTCATCATCATTCAAATTGAGGTTGAGCTTGCGCTTGCTGTCATTGCTATTCAGATACGGATAGTTGCGATTACCATTGTCATTGACGAAAGAGGAGCCGAGATTATACAAAATACCGTCAGTTCCACTGCCCATTGAATTCTCTTTGGGCTGTATTTAATGCGGGAGCATCTCTCCCCTGATATTCTGTACCAAGTATTTTTATTTTTAGAAATATCAAGCGCATACTAAGCCAAGACGTATCCTGGCCTATTCCAACGGATTTGATATTCTAGATTTCAACCGCCCATAGCCGTAACCATGAACCGAAGCGTTTACTCTCCATAAAAATTATAGCACAAATAGAAAAACCGCGCATAGCATAAAACCATGCGCGGCCAAGGATCCAAAGATCCAAAAGAACAAAGTGTCCAAGTTTCCTAGCGCCTACTTGCGGAAGGCCAGGAAACGACAGGAACCATCCCAATGACCGTCATCATCATGCAAACCGAGGTTGAGCCTGCGCCCGCCGCCATAGCCAGCCAGACACGGATAGAGGCGATCACCATGGCCATCGACGAAAGAGGAGCCGAGAGCGACAACCGGGAATTCTCGTTGGACTTCCGGATAAGTCGTTCCGAAGGCGAGCAAGTGCTCGATCTTCGCGGGTTCCAGTCCCTGTTCCTTCAGGTACTCATGGACTTCCTTGGTCGTGGCTACCCGATCCAGGTGAACCAGCACGAGATTTACTTCGTGCTGACCAGCGCCCTTAAGCTCAAAACGTTTGTCCGTAATGTTGTCATTGAACCAGTCGTACTGGCCAGCTTGGATCATCTCGGCCAGGGACATGCCGTAGTCCACCGTGACCTTAAAGATCGTGCGTACGCCGGTCATGATAAGCGAGGCGACCTTCGCGGCCAGGTCAGGATTTTTGCGCAATGACTTCAGTCCTTGTGAAGTTACCCCGTATTTTCCCAGAACCTCCAGCGTTGCATCAACCCCCGAAAATGGCGTTTTCTTAAGGCTTTCCATAATGGACCTCCTTGTTTTGCCCTGCATCGCAGGACGGCTGGTGGCTATTTCCGTTGAGCGGAACTCGCCAAGTACCTGATTCCGTCAGGCGCGGATCAAAATGCATTTAACCTCTGCGTTAATAATACAATATAGCATCTCATTTAATTCTGTCAATAAATTGACTACGCTGCAAGTAATTTTGCCGCGAACAAAAAACCGCCTACTAGCAGCTAATTCAAATTAAAATAATTAAGTTCCCATCAAACAAAGGTTATTTCGGGGACATTTTATAATTGACATTGGCTATTTTTTTTGCTAAAATTGTTATATATTTTTGTTTAAAATTAAATCTTCCAAAACAGGTAGAACAAGAGCAAATCAATTTGACCGCGTAGCTCCCTTCGACTTTGCTCAGGGCAGGCAGCTTTCGAGAATATGATTATTCCTCAGGGACTATCCAGCTTCGCTACGCTATTTGAAAATTATAAATTGTGAACTGTTAATTATTTCCTGACCGCGTAGCTCAGCTGGATAGAGCAACAGCCTTCTAAGCTGTAGGTCGAAGGTTCGAATCCTTCCGCGGTCGCAAGTTCAAAAACGATGTTGCGTGTATTTAACCCGCCACGTCGTTCGCGAACGACGTGGCGGCTATAGTTCAATGGTAGAACACTGGCTTGTGGCGCCAGTTACGAGGGTTCGATTCCCTCTAGTCGCCCATTTAAATAGTTCGCCCAGCACTACTATAGAGTGCTGGACGACCAGAACCCTACGTGGTTCTGGTCGATTCCCTCTAACTCTCCCAAATTATTTAATTTTTTAGCAAAAAAAGAGGTTTATTAACTCTCTTTTTTTGTTATAAATTAAAAAAAATACTTGACAAAATATAAATGCAATGATATATATGTAAATAGTCATCATATTTACTAAATAATATCGATATTTATGGAAAAAGAAATAAAAAAACAAAAATTCAAAAAACTTGCTGAAACGAGGACTAATGAAATTTTAAAAAGATTAAAAATATTAGGCAATTGTTCAAATCGCAGTGCTTATGATTACACGGAAGAAGATATTGCTAAAATATTTTCAGCTATTGAAAAAAAAGTTAAGGAAGTAAAATCTAAATTTTACTACCCTAATGAAAAAAATAAATTTAAATTATAAAACTATGACTACACAAACTTATAAACTTTCCCGCACGGATAAAATTTTATTAACCATCTATAAAC
>DSBA01000082.1 GCA_011046145.1 Candidatus Uhrbacteria bacterium
GCCGAATTCTCATGGTAACAGCTTAGCACACTTCGTGTGCTAAGCCCATTCATCCCCGTTCTCGGTCGCGGCTCGCTTCTCGCCGCTCCCTCCAACGGGGTTTCCTGTAAGGTATTAAAAAGCCGCGCAGGTGTAAAACCATGCGCGGCCAAGGATCCAAAGATCCAAAAGTGCCAAGGAGCCACGTGTCCAAATGCCTACTTGCGCACGCCGCCAAACCACCAGCTACCAAGCCAATCGTTGCCACTGCGGCGAACATTGACGTCACGCCCACTGCCACTACGGTCGAAAGCGACTAAGCACCAGTTGCCATCCGCATCCTTCCAATGAGTAGCGTTAGGATGCTCGTCTGCAAAAGAGGGATCGGCTTCGTTGACTGCCGACACCGCGTATGGATCGGGTTTTAAACCCCGTTTCTCATACTCTGCGGCCAAATTGTTGTCATTGACAAGTCTTCCAAGGTTGAAAAAAACGACTTCAACATCTTGCTCAACGCCTTTTCCCTGGGCAGGCATGCTTTCTACCGCCGAATCGTCCGTGTATTCGACACGGTTAGTGACCTTGATCGCCTTTTTTGGCGTCCGGGTGCGGTCAACCCTGACTAAGCGAGTTATGGGCTGCCCCATCATAAACTCATTCAACAAAGCCGTAAATTTTCCGCTTTCCAGTAAAGCCTGAAAAGCATCTTTTTCAATTCCGCTCTGCAAAACGAGTTTAAAAAGTTCCTGTCCCTGGCCAAGCGTTGCCTTTTCCATGACAATACCTCCATGTGTTTGGCGCTCTGATTAGTTTCAGAGAACCGGTTGACATTTTACCATAACTCATACAAGCTACAGCCTATAACCTATTTAAATAAAAGCATATTTTTTATATAAAAGTCAAGAGCTAAACCAAAATTTATAGCTAATTTTAAATAAATATATACTTAATTTCACATTATTTTAGTAAACTTATTATCATAAATCAAAGAAAAATAAAACGATCGCACAACACGGCGTATACGACATTTGTTTATTTGAAATTTACCTGAATTAATGATATTCTATTAATATAAATACAAGGTAAACAGCAATCCATACTCCAAAACATTAACAGTAAAATTAACTTATATGGTCACAAAAAAACAAACTGTCTTATCCGGAACCCAGCCGACAGGCGCACTCCACATTGGTAATTATTTGGGTTCGCTTAAAAAATTTGTTGAAATCCAAAACCAATACCAATGTTATTTTTTTCTAGCTACCTACCACTCAATCACTGGGGATTACAACCCCCAAGAAAAAAAACAACAAATTTTTGATTTGGCTTTGGATTATCTGGCCACTGGCTTAAACCCTGAAAAATGCGTAATTTTTAATCAAGCTGATGTGCCAGAATGCACTGAATTAGCCTGGATTTTTAATACCATAACGCCTTTGTCAGAATTAGAAAGAATGACTCAGTTTAAAGATAAAGCTGCCAAACAAACTAAAAATATCAATGCCGGTCTTTTAAATTATCCGATTTTGCAGGCAGCTGATATTTTACTTTATCATCCTGATTTTGTTCCAGTGGGCCAGGATCAATTGCAACATCTGGAATTAACCAACAACATTGTCCGCTGGTTTAACAATAAATTCGGCCAGTATTTCAAGCCTGTTAAACCCATATTAACTAAAATGCCAAAAGTTATGTCCCTGGCTGAACCGGACAAAAAAATGTCAAAAAGCGCCGGTCCCAAACATTATATTGCTATTAATGACGAGCCGGAAATAATTAAAGAAAAACTAGCCAAAGCAGTTACTGGCACTGGCCAGGAAAATCACTTGCCGCCCGGCGGCCTCAACTTATTGATCTTGCTTGAGGAATTTGGCACAAAAGAAGAAACAACTTATTTTCAAAAACAACTAAAAAATAAAAATATTAAATACAGCGAACTTAAACAAACCCTGGCTCAGGCAATTTCACAATACTTTGCTGATTTCAGAGAAAAAAGAAAAAAACTAGCCCAAAAGCCGCAAGATATTGAAAAAATTCTAAAAAATGGCGCTGACCAGGCTCGGCCAATAGCCCAAAAAACTCTTAAAGAAGTCAAAAAATTGGTTGGCGTTTAGCTCTTGACAAAACCCTAAAAACATAGTAAAATGTAAATATTGCGAATTTACTAATTCGTATCTGTTCTAAATATCCAAATAAGCAGAGATCGCCCTGCCTTAGGCAGGGAGGAAAGTCCGGACACCGGCCATTGCTTCGCAATGGAAATTCTAAATCAAAAATCATAAATACTAAACAATATTGTTTTAAATTCTGTATTTAAGACATTTGAATTTGTTTAGAATTTGGTGCTTAGAATTTAGTGCTTCCCTTGCGAAGCAAGAAGGATGGTAACGGGTAATGCCCGCCCTTTTAATCGCGATATTAAAAGAGGACTAGTGCCACAGAGACAATACTAGCTTATGGCCAATGGCTAATAGCTATTTGCTATATGCCCTAAGCCATTTGCCAAACGTGAAAAGTGTTTTGGTGTTATTTGTTCTCGAGACAAATAGCTACAAAACTCGGCTCCTGGCAACAGAACAGCCGCGGTAAACTTCTACCTGGTGCAAGGACAAATTTTCGTTTTTTATAAAACGAAAAAACAAGTAGTCCGCTTGAGCTTTGGCAGCAATGCCAGGCCTAGATAGATGATCTCTCTTTTTTAGCTTTCAGTTAAAAAAGAAACAGAATCCGGCTTACTCATTTGGATATTTAGATTAGATCAAAAAGGGTCATAGCTAGGATCCTTTAATTTAAAATATAAAAACATGAAAAAAATAGCCTTATTTTTTGCCATAATTTTAATCCCCATAGATTTTTTTATGCTTATTCTGGCTGCTTTGTCCGCCTATTATCTTAGAGTTGAAAGTTTTGTCACTGAAATCAGGCCTGTGATCTACACATTGTCTATTGGCGAATATCTAAGCTACAGCTTTTTAATGGCTTTGATCATGATTTTTATATTTGCTATTGCCGGGCTTTATACAATTCAAACCAGCAAAAAATTCTCCCCGGAATTTGCCAAAATTTTTCTAGCCTGCTCTACTGGCGTTTTGGCTATTATTGTAGCCATCTTTTTAAAGCGCGAGCTTTTTTCGTCCCGCTTTATTATTTTAGCCGCCTGGGGATTTTCTGTTTTATATGTGACAATCGGCCGTATTATTATTTATGAAATCCAAAAATACTTGCTTAAAAAAGGACACGGAGCAAAAAAAATAATCATAATCGGCCAGAATAAAAATACTGAAATAATCGCTCAAGAACTAAAAGAAAAACCCCAATTAGGGTATGCGATTATTAAAACTTATCCAACATTTAATGACGAAATTAAAGAGGAAATTTTAAATATCCATAAAAAAGAACTTATTGATGAAATCATTCAGGCTGATCCCAACCTGCCAAAAGAAACAACCTTGAATTTAATCAATTTTACAGAAGCCCATCATATTACTTTTAAATTTTCCGCTGATATTTTTAAAACCAAAACCAGCAGATTAAGCATTGATACTCTAGCGGGCATGCCAATTTTTGAAATTAAAAAAACAAAACTAGAAGGCTGGGGCAGAATTTATAAAAGAACTTTTGATATTATTGCCTCGGCAATTTTAATAATTTTGACTTCACCCATAATGTTCATTACCGCTATTGCCATAAAGCTTGATTCAAAAGGTCCTGTTTTTTTCAGCCGGCTTGATGATGGGACTCTAGTCAGGAGAATGGGGCAGTACGGCATGCCTTTCCGCTACTTCAAATTCCGATCAATGGTTGATAAATCTGACTCTTTAAGATATTCAAAAGCCTTGCAAGAATTAAACTTAAGAAAAGGCCCATTAGTAAAAATCAAAGATGATCCCAGAATTACTCGCGTGGGCAGATTTATCCGCAAATATAGCATAGATGAATTACCAGAATTATTTTTAGTTTTTCTTGGCAAAATGAGCTTAGTTGGTCCGCGCCCCCATTTGCCAGAAGAAGTCGCCAAATATAAAGATTATCATAAAAGAGTTTTATATATTAAACCCGGGATAACTGGCATGGCCCAAATTTCCGGACGTTCTGACCTTGATTTTGATGAGGAAGTTAAATTAGATACTTATTATATTGAAAACTGGTCGCTTTGGCTGGATATTCAAATCCTCTTAAAAACGCCGAAAGTAGTCTTATTCCCCCAAAGAGGAGCCTTGTAAAATATCCTTCAGCGGACGCAAAAGACAACGAATTATCGTTGTTTTTTTATGCTTGATTTTATATTTAAATTAAGATAAAATAATGATATTAGTTGATTGGGTTATTAAATTATTTGCTAATAATCAACTAATAACCTAATCTGCCAATAATCCAATAACCATTATTATGAAATTATGAAAGTTGCGCTATTGCATGATTATTTAAACCAAGCCGGGGGGGCTGAAAGAGTTTTGCTAGCTTTGGCAGAACTTTTTCCTGACGCGCCAATTCATACTTTGATCCATGATAAAAAAAGGCTGCTTGGCTTTGAAAATAAAAACATCAAGACTTCTTTTCTGCAAAAAATGCCTTTTTCCAGCTCTCATATACGCTGGTACCTGCCTCTAATGCCTTCTGCCATAGAACAATTAGACTTAAGCGGTCATGATATTGTTATTTCCTCAACATCAGCTTTGATAAAAGGCGTTATTACCCATCCTCAAACCCTGCATATTTGCTATTGCCATACGCCGACTCGCTATCTTTGGAGCGAAGCCCACCAATATCATAAAGAAATCAAAGAAGGCAAAATTGTCAAAAATTTTTTGCCTTACATTTTAAATAACCTGCGACTTTGGGATCAAGTGGCAGCCCAAAGGGTCAATTATTTTATTGCCAATTCTAATTTCATAGCCCAAAGAATTAAAAATTATTACAACAGGGAAAGCGCAGTCATTTATCCGCCTGTTGATACGGAAAACTTTTATACTTCAAATGAACTTGGAGATTATTATTTAATAATTTCCAGGCTCAAGCCTTATAAAAAAGTGAATTTGGCAATCCAAGCTTTTAACAAGCTCAATATCCCCTTGAAAATAATCGGCATTGGAGAGGAAGAAAAAAAATTAAAAAAAATGGCCAAACCTAATATTGAATTTTTGGGCGCTGTTTCAGAAGAAGAAAAAAGAAGCTATTTGTCTCGATGTTTGGCTTTAATTCATCCGCAAACAGAAGATTTCGGAATTACTGCTGTTGAAGCCATGGCCTCGGGCAGGCCAGTCATTGCTTATGCCGAAGGCGGCTCTTTGGAAACAGTCGTCAATGGAGAGAGCGGAATTTTTTTTAATGAACAAAGCTGGGAAGCTTTAATTGACACGGTTATTAAATTTAAACCGCAAGAATTTGATCCTCATGCCATAAAAAATCATGCGGAAAAATTCAATTCCAAAAATTTTTACCAGCAAATTAAAAATTTTGTGGACAAATCTTACCAAAAGTTCAAAAACAATAATAATACATAGCAATATAGTCGTAATAAATTGTAAAAAATTTGCTGTCAATTAAGTCCCCATGTATTACTA
>DSBA01000004.1 GCA_011046145.1 Candidatus Uhrbacteria bacterium
GCCATGTGTAAAGATATAAAGGGTGGCAAAAATTTTTAAAGCAACATAAATTAAGGCGCTAAAAAGGATTTTTAAGAAATTAATTATTTGGCGAAAATTAATAAAAACATCAAGAAAGGCAAAAAATAGGCCGAAGTAGAGATAGCCGTTAAAATCAAAAAAAATATCTTTTGGATTATTGCCGTGCAAGAAGCCGTTAATTACCCCGATTCCTATAAATATTAAAAAAATAATAAAACTGCTGTAAAGCGGACCTTTTTCAGGCAGGTTTAAAAAACTTTTAATATTTTTTCGGCGGCGAAAATGTTTAAAAAACCAAACAAAAAAGACGACTAGAAAAATGCCCAAGCGAATCGAGGCCTTAAAATCCCCAATGTCAAAATAAAACAAATATCCTTGAGAGCCGATCATTAGTTCAGCCAAGGCAATATAAAGACCGTATTCCAGTTTATATAAAGAAAATAAAAGGACTAAAATTAAGATAAGGATAAAAAAGAAAGCTGAAAGCCAGGCAAATTTAAAGCTGATTAGGGAAAATAATTCAATAATAAATATAGCTAATATTAGCTTAAAGATGTTTTTATTTACTATTTTTATTAATAAATTTTGGGTTGGGCTTATTGACATTGTTTTTTAGATATGCTATTATTTATTATAATCTTGCTGGAAGCTGAGGTTTTTTTCCAAAAAAATTTGGGCAAGGGTAAGATGGTTTTTCGGAGCCATTTTATGTCTACCCATGTCAGGATGGAATTGTTTTAAGCTGATAGACAGACGGCTGATCACCGGAAGTCTGGCTTTAAACCGCCTCGGCCCCGATATTAAAGGGCTGTCCTGACCGCTTCCAGCCGGCCGAATTCTACCACCTCGTTATTTATTGGCGAGGTGTTTTTTATTTTAAATTTTTGACTGGGTTTTGGATTTTATTTTAAAAGCCTGACTAATCCAGGCCAATAGTAGGCTGACTGGTTTTAATAAACTAATAATTAAATAACCAAATAGCCCGCCATGCTTTTTAAAATAAATTCCCATTCCCCTATTAAACCTCTTCTGTTTTTCCAAACTCATTTGCTGCTGGAAGCTCTTAGCTTCATGATGGATAATTCTTGTTTTTGGCGTGTAAATTATTTTGTAACCTAATTTTTGTATTCTTTTGCATAAATCCAAATCTTCCCACCAGATAAAATAATTAGTATCAAAACCCTCAATTTTTTTAATTAATTCAGTTTTGGCAAACATAAAAGCGCCCATGATTTGCTTAACTGCTTGTTCTTTGGAATAATTAAAATTTTTAGCTAAATATTTTTGCAAACATTTTGGCTGGATGAAATGGTGCAGCTTTAAAAGGATTAATAGCTGGTCGCAGAGTCCGGGATTATTTTTAATATTTTTCTGTAAAGTTTTGTCAGGATAAATTAGCTGGCAGGTTGCCAGCGCGATTTTTTCATCCCGTTCCATAAGATCAAACATGGTTTTAAAACTGTTTTCAATAAGTTCTGTGTCAGGGTTTAAGAATAATACATATTTACCATGGGCTTGTTCTGACGCTAAATTATTAGCTTTGGCAAAGCCCAGATTTTTATTTGAGGCGATTAAATTGACTTGGGGGAATTCCATTGCAACCATAACCGCAGAGTCATCTTTTGAGGCATTATCAATTACAAAAACTTCAAATTCTAAATTTTGCGTTTTATCATAAATTGATTGTAAACATTTTTTAAGTAAATCTTTAACGTTCCAGGAAACAATAATAATTGACAAATCCATAATTTTATAATAATCAAAAATTAAATCACAGCTAATAGAAAATTAAAATGATTAAATTTTAATTTTTAATCTCGTCATTTAGCAGCAATAATATATGTCCCAATAGTTCTTCCACTCTTTTTTCCCACGTATTATTTTTTAATATCTCTAATATTTCCGGCGTTAATCCCCTTTTTTCTTTTAATGCTTGATTAATAAATAAATTAAATTCTTCAGCGGATTTGGCAATTTTGATTAATTTGCCAAAGCGTTCAGCGCCCGGCACATCAGTGGAAACAATTGGCAATCCGGCAGATAGATATTCATAAAATTTCATTGGATCAGTTGATTTGATAAATTCGTTAATTTTATAGGGTATTATGCCAACGTTAAAACCATTATATAATGATGGGATTTCTACATGTTTAATCGGACCTAAAAAATAGACATTTTTAAATTCAGCAAATTTATTTTTAGGGAAATTTTGCCAAAGGGGCCCGGCCAAGGCTATTGATTTGTCAGGATTCTTTTTGGCTAAATTTAGCAGAATATCAATATCTATTCTGTCTTGTAGAATTCCCAAAAAACCAATAATTGGTTTGGGCAGATTTTTTAATTTGGGGGAAATTTCATTAATGCTTTGGAAATATTTTAAGTCAACTGCATTGGGTAAACAATGGACTTTGCTTTTGTTTTGGAATAAATTATTTTTCAAATTTTCCGAAACAGTAAAAATTAGATCGGATTTTTCCTGGATTGTCAGATAATTTTGCTTTAATTTTTTTTTGTATTTTATATAACTTGAATGTTCTTGCCAATTATCAACCGCCTCAAATATGTTTAATTTTTGATTAAATTTTTCAAAGTAATCAATATACATGGGATTATAATTCCATATAATTAAATTGTCGCTCATTTTTTCTTTAGCAATAATTTTGTTTAATTCAATAATAATTCTTCGAGGATTTAAAATGGAATCAATGGAGGAATAAACCAGTATTTTGCTTGTTATTTGCCAGCAGCGAGAGGTCAGGTCTCCATAAACGACTGTTCCTCTCGTATCATTTAAAATTTGATCTGAAATATAAGTTTTGAGCGCTTTTTTAAGATTAAATGGCAAAAAATCAACAGCGATTATTTTATTTACATTATTTTGTTTAACCAAATTATGCAAAATATGATAATTGCGGTTGGCAATCCCCTTCTGCCAATCGTTGTATTTGGACATGTTAAACATGATGATATTTAGTTTTTGTTTATCGCGCATAAAAATATAATGATAATGGGAATTTAAAATTTCTTAAAAATTTTTTAATCCAGATAATTTATAATTTTTTTAATCTGGGCAGGCCATTGGAATTGGCTCAAAACTCGTTTTTTGCCTTGAACACCTAATTTGTTCATTAATTCCGGATCATATAGCAGCTTTAAAACCGCTTGAGATATTTCTTTTGTGTTTTGGGGATCAACTAAAATTCCAGTTTGGCCGTCAATTACAGAGTCCTCAATACCCCCGCTCTTGCCAGCCACTACGGGTTTTTTAAATAAATTAGCTTCTAGATAAACAATGCCAAAACCTTCAACATCTGTTTGATTTTCAATTCTGGCCGGCATAATAAAAATATCAGCCAATTCATAATAAACGGGTAAATTTGAATCTTTTAAATCATGGATAAAGATAATATTGCCCCTGACTTGCAAATCTTCAGCTAATTTTTTCAGCCTCTGCAGGTCTGGGCCATTACCAATAATTAAATAAATTAAATTCGGCATATTCTTTAGGATTTCAGGCAATGATTCTATAACTTTATCAAATCCTTTTCTAGCGACCAGACGCCCGACCGAAAGCAGTATTTTTTTATGGAATAAGACTAACTCTTTTTTGATAATTTGCGTTTCTGCATCATTTGTATTTTTAGGCTTAATATGAGGACAAGGATGGACAATAATAATTTTTTTATTTTCAATGCCTTCTTTTATGATTTCTTTTTTGGTGAAGTTTGAATTGGCGATTAGGCATTTTGCCCTCTTTAATATTTTTTTTAGCCACAATCGTTTCCAGATTGATTTTTTAGCCAGCATTATATCATAGCCGTGAAAAATGCAAACATAAGGCAATTTTAGCAATAAAGCAATATAGCCCATGGGTAAAACATGGCTGATGATAACTTGTTCTATCCCCTCTTGTTTAACTATTTTTTGGGCAATAAAATAAGTTTTCAGCCATTTAGGCCAAAAATATTTATAAAATAATTTTTCACGTATGATTTTATAACCTTGGCGGCTGTCAAAATTATTTTTATTTTCTGGCTTATTAGCTAAAACAATAATTTTATCCGGTGGTAAATTTTCGCAGAAATTAGCTAAATAATTTGCTATTCCGCCGATTTGCGGCGGAAAATCAATTGTTATAAGCAATGTTTTTTTCATATCAAAAAATATAGGGGATCTCTCTTATGAGAGAAAATTAATTTGTAATAGGTGTTTCTGGCCGGGGCGCATTTTTTGCTTTTTTAAAAACCGCTTGCCATGAATATTTAATGTCTTCTTTGGTAAAGCCTTTAATTAAATACATAATGCCGCTATAAAGCAAAGCTCCTAAAATAATTAAAAATATGAAATGGACAGTTTCTTTTAAATAAATAATGATTATAGCCATGATTATTGAAGCAGTTAAAGCTTTAGCGATTTTAGCCGCAAAAAATTTATAGTTTAATTTAATTATTTTTGGCACCCAAGCTAAATTGACAATGAACATAAAACTTAAGCTGGCCAAGGCTGCAATGGCCGCTCCCAGATGCTGGTATTTAGGAATTAAAATAATATTTAAAATTATATTAAGGACCATGGTCAAACCGAGATTCAAAGTATTAATTGCTTGCTTGTCGCAAGCATTTAAGATTGAGCCCACTGGATAGCTTAAAAAAATAGCGATTACAGCAAAAATAAAAACTTGTAGCGTTAAAATGGATGGTTCGTATTCCCTTGTATATAAAAAAATAATAATTTTATCAGCCAGGCTCGCAGTACCAAAGGCGATAGGCAGAGAAAAAATAATTAGAAAATGCATTGATTTTTCAAAAATTTGCCTTAATTTTTCTTTTTCGCAGAGGTGATAATAGCTTAAAGCTGGAAAAATGGCAGCTGCAAAAGCAGCTGGGATGAATTGTAAGGCATAAGTTATTTTATAGGCTACTGAATACCAGCCTAGGGATTGATCCCCTATTAGAATTGATAATAATACTTGGTCAACATAGCTATAGACGCGGGTAAAAATTCCAGCCAAGGCAAAGGGCAAGGCTATTTTTAGCAATATTTTTAAAATAGGCCTGTTGAATCGAGGTTTAATTTTGAATTTTAATTTTATTTTTAAAATTGTGAATGTATAACAGCACTGGAATATGCTGCCGCCAAGCAAGGCTAAAATAAGAAAATAAAGCGGTAATTTTAAGAGTACGGCGCTTACACCAGCAATTACAATAATGATTTGGCTGATAGCAATGTTTATTGATTCATATTTAAGATTTTGCCAGGCGCGTAAAATGGCGCTGAAGCTTAAAGTAAAAGAGTCAAAAATCATAACAAGGCCAGCCAAATAAACCATAATTACTGTAATTGCCGGCTTATTAAGCAAGTTTATAATAATAACAGCCGCCAAAAATATTATAATTGAAAGTAGTATTTTTATGCTGATAATATTGTTTAAATAATCATTGGCTTTTTCTTTAAATTTTGCCGATTCCCTGATCAGAACTGAAGAAAGCCCAAAATCAATAAAAACAGATAA
>DSBA01000077.1 GCA_011046145.1 Candidatus Uhrbacteria bacterium
CTTCCCTTGTATATTTTGTCTTATTCATATGCTTAAATTTAATAGTTAACATGTGTTACCCTTAAGTATACTATCTGTAACCCCTTGGTGTTAACTATACAAGATGTTGACAGATTTTAAAAATATTGCTAAAATGTTTTTGTCATAAATAGTTATGATGTTTATTTTTTGAAAAGGAGGAAGAAATGTCTTTTGATCCCAGGATACCTGCGTCAATTTTATTTACTGTTTTGGAGGAGGTAGAGTCAGAGATAAAACTTAATGGCATAAGCCTACAGGAAAAAGCAGGTTTGTTTCATCAGCTTGGCTCAATCTATGGCTTGCTAGGAGATGAGATTAAGCAAAAAAACGCCTGGCAACAGGCCCAAAGCCTTGCCCCTGATAATGAAATGATTAGGGCAAGTTTAAAAAGCTTGGAAATTTGAGCTTTTTTTGTTTATCAAAAAAGACTCGCCAATTGGCGAGTCTTTTAAATTTTTTCAAAACATTTTTTTACGGAAATTAAGCAGCGCTGGCTGTTTCAGCTGGTTTTAGAGCTTTCATCCAGCCTCCCAGCATTTTACCCACAGAATCAACAGATTCTTTGATTTGGCTCTGATTTTTTTCATTGAGCAGCTTAAGCTGTCCAGCCATGTCAATAAAAACTTTTAAAGTGTCTAATTTGCGCAAAGCTTGCTTTAAAGTTTGCCTTTTTTCTTCCCGTCCCTGTCTGGTGGCAATAACTATGAGCTCCAGTATTTCCAAGACTGTTATTTCAGAGCTTTTTCTTAAAGTATTCTCTTCATTTTTGGAAATTTCAGATGTGTCCTTGTAAAGATCATAAGTTTTGTTTAAAATTGGGAATTTTTCAGAAAAATTCTCAAAAATGTCCTTTTGTTTTTGCATGGTTTTTGTTTAAATTTTTGTTTAAAATTAGCTAAAATATTTAATTTTCAAAGAACATTGGTATTTGTATTTTTAGGCCTAAATATTTGACAAAATATTAAATATGTGTTAATATATTTAATTGGTTTTAAAATGTTTTTTTGTTTTTAACTTTTAACAAAGGAGGGCAATAATGTCGATAAGAGACAAATGGGAATTGTTAAGGCGCTTAAGAAACATGATCGAAGGCATGATGGGGCCTTGGGTCAAGGAAGCCAGAGAACACCTTGACTCGATGGAGGCTAACATCATGAACGATGAGGTTTTCAGGAGAGCGCTGGAAGAGTGGGACAAAAAACTTTTTCCGCAATGTCCTGCCCAGCTGTGGCAGGATTTTCGTCAGGGAAACATCGAGTACCCTCTCTCCGCCTAAAACCAAACCAGCGCCAGCTGGGCCCCAGCTCATTTGAGTTTGGGGTTTTTTATTTTTTGAAATTTTAGGAACAATATGTTATACAGATAACAGGACTTAATTGCCAAGATAAGGAGGGATTTATGAAAGGTTTATTTAAAAAATATAGTAAATTTCAGCATTGGCCAGTGGCAGTTCTCTTGAGGATGTTTATTTTAAGGCGGGAATATATCAGGGAGTTTTGCTGTTATTGCGATAAAACAATCAGTTTTTCCCGCTCAACAAGATCTGGCGATTCAGGAGGCATTTGTCCTGCTTGTCTTTTTGATAAGCATCCCCAAGTTTATTGGGAAATGAAGCAAGAAGGCAAATTAACAGAGGCGCAAATTATAGAAGCTGAAAGATTTTGAGACTTTAAGCCTTAGGTTTTAAAACCTGGGGCTTTTTTCTTTTGTCAGGAAACTTTTGTAATTTAAAGATTGAGCCTGCTTTTTAATTATTTATTTTTTGCTTTTTAGTTTTGCTGTTATAAAAGACAGAGAACAGTCCCATGGCTAAAAAAATTCCGCCGGCGATTAAATATTTTAAAACAGATGATGTTGTTTTGTTTTGCGGCAGGGATAGGCTTTCTTCATGATTAATTTCGTGGTTTTTAACCAAATCTTCCATTGAACGGGGCAAGACTTGATAAATATCATTATTCTGGCTGACAATGCCTGAAATTATTAATTCATCGCCTTCAGTAAAATCAGTTTTGCTTATTTTGGCATTTTGTTTTATATAAACCAGGACCTCGCCTGTCTCGTCCTGCAGATAGAATTTAGAGCCTGATTTTTCAATAAGCCGGCCTTGGATCTGGATTAGCCAGCCTTCGGTAGACTCGCCTACGTCAGCTATTTTAATTGGTTTTGGCATTGGCGGCAGAAGGCTTTCGATGAAGACTATATCTGTTTTGGCTGATAATTTAATCCTGTTTTCACCCAGAGATTCTGTGAGCGTGCCGGAAACTTCAATTAAATCGCCTATTTTCAAATCAGGCCAGTCAGCTTTAGACATGTAAAGCTGAATGCCAGAACCAGCCAAATACATGATTGTTTTGCCAAAAGTATTGGGCAGGACAGAAACCACTCCGCGAGTCACTACTTTAGTATTCTTTTCCAGCAAACGAATATCTTGCAAAGTTATTGCAATACTTCCGTCTTCATTTTTTTTAATTTTCGTTTCTGTCACAGCGTCACTTGCTTCCTTTTCCGGCTCGATTATTTTAATTTTGTAGCTTTCTTTGTTTTGGGCTTGGCCGTCACTGACAAATAAATTTATCAGATAAGTGCCTTTTTCCATAAAATAAGTCTGAAGTATAACATCATGAAATAATTGCTCGCCGATTTTCCAGGTAAAATTTAATAGATCATTTTCTAGATCATAGGAATCAGAAGCGTCGCAAGTTATTTTTTCGCCGATAAAAGCCTGCTTAGGACAGTATATTTCAATTATTGGCTCGTGATTTAATTTAGTAATAATATTATCTTTATTTTTAGTCGGTGTGGTAGTGAAAAACCATTCTCCCTCTTCATCTATGGCAAATGAAACATCCTCCGGAACATTGTCTGATTCGCTGTATTTGACGGTCTGGATTATTTTATCATCAGGCGCAATCAGCTTTATAGTTTCTTTGTCGTTATTAAATGCCAAGCCGCTGGTTTTTCTTTCAATGATGAAAAATTCATTAGGACCAATAATGGTTGTCGCAAAATCTTTAGCGGAAATTTTGTAAGTCATTTTGCTGTTGTCTTGAATTTTAAAACCTGCCAAATCAATTTCTCTTTGTCCGATATTTTTTAATTCCAGCCACTCGTTTTCCAGGTCAGAACCGGGCGGATTAGGATAAATCTCATTGATCCTGATGACTTCTTTATAATCTATTTTTACTGGGGTTTCGTTTTTAGCTGCATTTGAAGTTTCCTGTTTTTGTTCTGATTCAAGCAAAGTAATCAGATTGGGTCCGCCTTTGGTCGGGGTTTGGGTGACAACAAAATCTTTTTTATTGTTAAAAGTATTAGCCCCGTCAAAAATTCTGGCAGTGGAAAATGGCTTTTTGGCCACTGGAGCGTTATCTTCTGTTAAGCCATGTTTGTCCCAGTTGCCGTAATAAACCGCATCAATAATATCATTATTATTATTTTTTAAAATAATTGCGTCTCCTGGGTTGTTTAATTTGCCTTTTGGCTTTTCAATGACCAAAAAGCGGTTCTCATAATTTGAGCCGATAAGGCCGCTTAATTTGGTGGCTGTTTCAGCCCCGTCAATTATGATCCAGCCGGTCAAATCAATGTCAAAAGAATTTTTATTATAAAGTTCAATCCATTCTTCTTCTCCGTCAGCCGGGTCAGAAACAAACTCGTTGATTACTATGCTGCCAGAAGAAACAATTTGCTGAAAATTTGGTTTTAGCTGGTTATTATCTTCAGATTCTTTGTCTTGATCAATGTTGTTTTCTTTCCCATCTTCTTCATTGTCTTGTTCTTCATTAGAATTATTTTCATCATCCGCCGGTTCATTATTATCTTGATTATCTTGGCCAGAAAATTCATTTTCTCGGCCAGCGCTATTGCTTGTTGGGTGTAGCTGCCAGTTTGCTTCAGTATAATCATTGGAATTTAAGTCTATTCTTTGCAATGATGTTTTAGAACAAGGAATATAAGCAAAAAGTTCAATAATTTCTCCGCTGGCGTTTTTAAGCCCGATTTCTTCGCCGGATTCTTTTAAAGATGCCCAGGAGCTGTCAATGATTGTGCCTGTAAAATCAGGATATTTTTCTTGAAATTTTTCGCCTACATTGGCAATGATAGCATATTCTCCAGGTTCAATGATCATATCGCCCTGGAAAGGATTTAATTTGTGGTTAGTGTTATTTTCGTAAAATTTCCAGCCGGTTAAATCAACCGATTCAGAGCCTTTATTATGAATTTCCAGCCATTCGTATTCCGATTTTTCATAAGCGCCGATTTCAGTAATAATAATGTCTTGATCAGCGGAAATTGCAATTTTGGGCAAAATAAAAAATCCCAACATAAGAAAAATCAGGATTGTTAAAATTTTTATTTTTGTTTTCATATTTTCCCCCCGCCGCCCCCCGGTCTTAATAATCAGAGGGCAATTAATTTTTTTTTAATTTTTTGTTTTCTATTTTTAGCATAGCAAGGCTGTTTGGCGCGTCAATGTAAATTTGGACAAAATTTCTGTCAGCTCAAATCAGATGATTTATGCACAAATAAAAGAAAAAAAAGCATTAAAATTTTTTCCGTTGCCTTGGTTGCTGGTTTAAACAAGGCATGGATTTAAAAATTATCATTGATATTTTTTTGTTAATAATTTTTAACAATTTTTAAGTTTTTTGTGGATAAAGCTTGCATTTTTTATTTTTCTATTTTAATATTTTCAAAGAACCTTAAAAAACAAAAGGAGGGAAAAATAATGTTTGAATACGAGGTCGCAAAGCGATTTTTCGAACAGGAAATTTTTGGCGTTTTATTTGAAAGGCAGTCGCAGCTCCAAATCTCTGAAGAGATAAGAGAGGAAGATATCTATTATGTGATTGGCATTATGCTGAGATATTTAAAAAGCGATAATTTTTGCCAGGATTTCACGGTGACTCCGCTATTTGATTTAGCTGACAAAAAAGTCAAAAAGTTATCTTTGCTTGAATTGCAGCGGCTTGGCGATTTTTGCCTTTTTAGAGCAGGGTTTTTTCCCTTTGGTTTTAGCCATCGGCATAATCCGCCGCGGAAAAATTTTATTCTGGCCGGACAAAGCGCTTACCATGATTTAAGCCGCAAATTAGCTGCATCATCTGCTGTTTTTCGCTCTTTGGCTTTTAATTTTCAAGTCTTTGTCAATGCTATTAGCGAAATCAAATTAAAAGGCGCTCAAGATCATGACATTCTTCAGCTTTTTGATTTTTGGCAGGAAACAGGCAATTTATTGGCTGCTGAAATTTTAAGCCGGAAGGGTGTTTGCTTAAATTTTTCCCAAAAGCCTAATTAAAATCAGCTTTTTTATAGCGGCAAATAAAAAAATCAAAAAGAGTCCAGCCTTACGGCGGGACTCTTTTTAATACCTTACAGGAAACCCCGTTGGAGGGAGCGGCGAGAAGCGAGCCGCGACCGAGAACGGGGATGAATGGGCTTAGCACACGAAGTGTGCTAAGCTGTTACCATGAGAATTCGGCA
>DSBA01000027.1 GCA_011046145.1 Candidatus Uhrbacteria bacterium
CCACAGCATAGCCGCTGTGGTGCAGGATTTAAAATCAAGCACAAGTGCACACCTAAGGAAGAAATTTAAATTTATTGATGAAATATATAACCACAGCGGCATGGTGTCAAGTACCCCTTTTATTAGACACAAATTCTACGAGTTGATATTGCCTGCTGTAAGCAACGGGAGGCATATTTAATTTAGTATGAATACGTTTATTATTGTATTTGTAAATAACCTGATAAATTTCATAAACTAGTTCACCTAGACTGTTAAATCTATTGGGGTCTCCGAGTTCAACTTTAAACTGAGAATAGAATGATTCCTGATAACCGTTTTCCCAAGGGCTTCCCGGTCTGCTCATTGATTGACTGATATTTAAATTAGTGCAGATATTAGAATAATCATTAGAAGCGTATTCACTGCCCTGATCAGAATGGAGTATCTTGGGAATAGAGTGTTTGTGAATAGCTGCTAACAAAGCATTAATTACTAATTGATTGCTATGATTGGTTAAGACGCTAAAGCCGACTATTTCCCTGGTAAATAAATCAATGATGGTGGCTAAATATATCCAATGACCTTTAAAATTTATATAAGTGAAATCACTTGCCCAGATATGATTTGGATATTCAGGGATATTTGTAAGTAGCAGATTTTGGTACTTGTTGTCTTTTAAAACCCGTTTATACTTGTATTTTTTCCCCCCTACGCCTGTATGGTTTAATGCCAAATATTTTCATAACCCGCCTGACTCTTTTTCGGTTAACCTTTAAATGGACTGCTAATCGCCTATGACCATAACTGGGATAATTATGCAGTACTTTTTCAATTTCAACTTTTAATTTCCAATCCCTGGCCTTTTGTTTGTGTTTGTAATAAAGCAGTTGGCGAGATATACCTAAATATTTAGCCAGTTGGGTCTTGTTTTGCTTGCCCATGACTAAATCTTTTTTTGGGATTGTGACAGCTTGATTGTCAGTTCACCAACCAAAGCTAAAAGTTCTTGTTTTTCCTTTTTTAATTTAATATATTCCCTTAAACTTGGCTGGGCTTTAATATCTTTTGATAGCCAGGCATATATAGTGCTGGTATGAATCTCGTGTTCTTCTGCCACTTTAGTCACTGAGACCCCATCTTCTTTTATTCTTTTTAAAATTTGCTCTTTTATCTCTGCTGAGATTTTAAATTGTTTTTTCATATACTTTTATTTTAGATTCTCATCGAATATATGTCTAGTATATGGGGTACCTGCCACATGGGCATTGCTTTGTATTTAGTTTGGACCAGCAAATCAATCAGTAAAACAAAAAATATGGCTTTTATATTTTTTGGCATCCAATATGTTTTAAACATTGCCTGGTCTTATTTCTTTTTTTATTTGCAAAATCCTTTAGCTGGATTTATTGAGATTTTAATTTTGTGGCTTTTTATTTTACTGACCATTATTTACTTTTATAAAATATCAAAGCCAGCCGCTTATTTGCTGATCCCTTATCTTTTATGGGTCAGCTTTGCGGCATTTTTGAATTATAATTTAATGATCTTTAATTAATATGGCGGTTAGAAAAGTCGCAGTTAATGACAAAATGCAGAAAGGTTATGTTTATTATTTGACAGAGCCTGTGGGTAAGAATTTTGATCTGCAATTTAAGCCTCAATTAACACCTAAACAAATGCTGGCGTTGGGTGTTTTTGGCGGCAAGTACATGACTGACTGCCAAAAGGAATTTCCCAAGGATTGGTTTGTTAAAGTAAAATTAGATTCTGAAAAACATGATCCGCTTAAAAATTTTTTTGGCGTTAATGCCTCCCAGCCGCTTTTTGTTTGGCGTAGAAAGGGCTGGATTTATCATGAAGACCCGCACGGCTGGTTTCAATGGTATGGCCGTTATTATATGGGCAGAAGATGCTCTGATGATGTGCGTCAAATTAAGCGCTGGAAAGCTATTGCCAGGCATATTGCCCAGGTTAAGAAAAATTGTCAGGCAGGCGATTTGGTTTGCCGGCCCAAACAAAGACAAGCAATTTTGCACTGGGCTTATGATAGCAGGAAAATTTAATAAAATTACTTGCATTTATTTTTAAATATAGTTAAGCTCAGGGTAAAAGGAGGTGAGTCATGTTACCACCACAGCATGCAGCCAAATCTTTTGCCAAAATATATGAACAAACCCCTCGATTTTTTTTGAAAGATTGGCCTGTTATTTTTAAATTAATTTGGGAATTACATTGCTGGTTTGATCGATTTGCCAACACCAAAGGCTATAATACGCCAGGTACTCTTTGGTATCATCGGGAACAAACTCATCATTGGGAAGGGATAGATGAAGCAGTCAGGATTTTTACTTGTAAGTATGGCTTGAAATTTATGATCATCATTGAACAAGAGGCCAAACAGCATGTGCTTGATGATTTTGGCGAAATACCTTCAAAATCACACGTTACCCGTTATTATTTACGGCAAAAAAGGGGCTGGTAAAAGCGTGGTTTGTTAGTCAAATCGCGCTTTTTTGTTATAATTAATATGGCAAATGGCAAATGGCAAATGGCTTATAGTTTTACTATTAGCTATTTGTTATATGCTATTAGCAAAATACCAATCCCATTTAATGGTTTTATTGGGCTTAATCATTTTAAATTTGGCCTTTTTTGGCTTGAATTTGAATGATTTTTTTCTTTCAGATGATTTTGACTGGCTGACAATCGCCAAATCAGAAGAATACTCTTTGTCAGATTATTTTTCAGCTAATTATTACGGCGAAAGGGGAGATGGAGGTTCTTATAGACCCATGGTTAATGTTATTTTTTGGCTGAATTATAATTTGTTTAGCTTAAACCCGCTTGGTTATCATATTGTGAATTTGTTTTTCCATATTGGCGTTTGTTTTCTGGTTTATTTGCTGGCTTTGGCCTTGTTTGAAAAGCTTAAAAATAAGAATAAAATCGCTATTTTGGCTGCTGCTTTTTTTGCTATTTTGCCCAACCATAGCGAGGCAGTAATCTGGATCGCGGCAGTAGGCGATCCTCTGGCAACATTTTTTTATCTTTTGGCTTTTTATCTTTATTTGCTTTTCCGCCAAAAACAAAATTTCAGCGCTTTATTGGTTTCCATTGCCAGCTTTATTATCGTGCTTTTAATCAAGGAAATCGCTATTACTTTGCCTCTATTGATTGTGGTTTGGGAACTGTACCAGGCAATTTCTAAAAATAAATTTAAAGCCCGCAACCTTGTTTTGTATCCGCTTGGTTATTGGTTATTGGTGATTGGTTATTTTTTTATTCGTTATTCGGCCATTGGCTTGGTTTTTGGCTATTACGCGCGCGAAAGCTTTAAAATAGATTTTAACGCGGTTTTTAAGATGATTGCGGCTTTAATTTCTAATTTGTTTTTTTACGGCCAAACGCGCGTTTTTCTAATTGATTATTTTAGCGACCACAAAATATTTTTTGTTTTATTAATAATTCTATTGGCTGCTTTAATTTTATATGCCTGCCGCCGCTATTTTTATAAAGCCGCGTTTTTAATTGACGCTTATCTGATTTTAATTTTGCCAGTGATTTTTTTGGCTTTTAATAATTTAAATGACGAGGGGGAGAGGTATAATTACTTGCCATCAGTGGCTTTCGTGATTTTATTGAGTTTGTTAATTTGGCAAATGCCGGAAAATAAAATTTTTAAAAAGCCCTCGATAGATCCTTTGACTTGGCTTCCGCCTTCGCTTTTGCTTCGGCGGACAGGCAGGATGACAGCTCGGGCCGTTGTTATTGGCGTTTTGATTATTTATTTTGCGGTTAATTTGTTCAATAAAGATTATAACTGGCACTTGGCTTCCAGCTTGAGTAAAAAAATTGTTCAGCAAGACGCGCCGCAAGTTTTAGATTTGGGCAGGGAAAATTATTTTGTGGCATTGCCTGACAATTTGGACGGCGCGCCTCTTTTGCGCAATGGTTTGGTTTTGGGAATTAATTTATTTTATCCGGAATTGGAATTTAAAGCTAAAGTTTTAAACGTTTATCAGTGTTTAACGCGGCAAAATTATCAGGAAAAAATCTTGTACTGGGGGGCTTATCCGACTGGCGGCTGGATTGCTGAAACTTTTGATAAAAAAAATCGGGTGACGGGTTTTGACCGCCAGGAAACTGACCAATATATTTTTGAACTTTGGAATTATGATTATCCGACTTATACTTCAAATACAATCCGCCTGATTTTTAAAAATAAAGAGGGAAATTTTATTCCGGCAGGGAAAGAGGATTTTAATATTATTATTTTTGATCAGGGCAGCTTAAAATCATTAGCTAAGTAAAAACTCCTCTTAGATTAAGAGGAGTTTATTTGAGCGATGGAGGCATTAAATTTTCGGGAATATAATCGCCAGTTGGTTCCGGGGAATGGACATTGGCATTGGAATCACGGCAATTGTGGCAAATACGATTGTGAATGCCTTCGGAAAGAAATTCTTTGTCGCAGCGCAGACAAATGCGTTTTCCTTTCTTTTTTTTACGCATATTGGCTGGTTTTTTGAAATTATTGCTTTTCTTTTTGTTATCTTGTTCAGTTTTCATCTAGAGCCCTCCTTTTTCATTAAATTTAATGGCAAATTAGCTCTCTGTCAAATTTTATGCTATAATTTTATAAAGAATAATAAAAAATAATTTTATGGTTCACCAGTCTTTATTTAAAATTAATGTTGAAGAAAAAAAGAAGAGCATTGAAAAATTAATCGCTGCCAGTTCGCCGACCCAGGCGTTTTTTTTGGTTTTGATCCTTTCAGTGATTATTGCCACTTTTGGCATTTTGCTGGATAATGTGGCTATTGTTATTGGCGGCATGGTAGTTTCGCCGCTTTTATCGCCGATTTTGGCCATTAGCCTGGGCATTGTGCTGGCAGATTCAAAATTAATTTACCGTTCCTCTAAAGTATTGCTTTTGGCCATGGCCTGGACAATCGGCTTGGCTTTTTTACTGGTTGTATTTGTCAATGGCAAGGAAATGAACAATGAAATCCTATCGCGCATAGAGCCCAATCTGGCATATTTTGGCGTGGCCTTGGCTTCGGGCATTGCAGCTGCTTTTGCTGTTGCCAAAGAAGAGTTTTCAGAAAGAATGATAGGTGTGGCCGTAGCCATTGCTTTATTGCCGCCTTTGGCAGTAATCGGTATTGGCATTGCTTTTTTGAACTGGGCCATCGTGGCTGGATCTTCAATTTTGTTTTTATCTAATTTATTAGGCATTTTGTTGGGCAGTTTGATTGTTTTTTCTTTACTGGGTTTTTATCCGGTTAAAAAAGTAGCGGAAAAAGAATTAAAAGAAGAAGAAAAGGTTTTGGAAAAGGAAAAAAACGGAAATAATAAAAAATAATTTAACCTTGACCGCTTCATTAAAACAG
>DSBA01000017.1 GCA_011046145.1 Candidatus Uhrbacteria bacterium
AAATTATAATTTAAATTTTTATGAAAGAAAAAATACCCCTTAGAAAACAAGAGATCAATGACTGGACATTGGCTAGAGAAGTCAGGACATTGATGAGCAAGCAGAAATTGACCTATCACCAGGCCTGCGATTCTGTCCTGGATAAATATAAAGTTTTTGATGTGGAGGCGAGAATTTTTTGTAAACGTAAAATAGGTAAAATTTGCGGTGAAATTTCAGGCAAGGCGCGTAAAAAAATTGAGCCAGTCAAGCCTTTGGCCGAAAAATCTGAAGAAGCTGCCCCCCAAATAAGTTCTTGGGAAGAATTAAGGCGGCGTGATCTTGAAAAAGAAAAAGAAAAAACGCCTCTGTTTGCGGATCAGATTGAGGAAGAAGAACAAAAGAAAATTTCAAAATTTTAAAAATCAATTTAAAATAGTTTTAATTTTTTTTAAAAAAACACATGATAACCAAAGAGATTTTAAATTTAATCAGCGGCAAGTTGCGTTCGGTCATAGCTTATTTGGTGATAATAGGCGTCTTGTTTTTTATTTTGGCAGTAGCTATTTTATTCTATCCTCAAGTTTTGCAATTCTTATTTGTCCTTTGCTTTTTCGCTTTTTCTTTTTTGGCGCTGATGATAGCTTTGAAAATTAATCACATTAAGCAGAATTTTGATAAAGTTTTAACTTTTTTTCCTAAAAAGAGAAAAACTAAAAAATAGAAATATAAAATTTTATGGATTTTAAAGAATATCAGACTAAATCCCGGGAAACCGCGCTTTACCCGGACAAGGGAAATAATTTTATATATCCGACTTTAGGCTTGTGCGGAGAAGCAGGAGAAGTGGCGGAGAAAATTAAAAAAGTGCTGCGTGATAAAGGCGGTCAGATAGATGAGGAGACTAAAGTAGAAATTGAAAAAGAATTAGGAGATATTTTGTGGTATTTGGCTCAAATAGCTACGGAATTAAATCTTGATTTTGATCAAATCGCCAATAAAAATATTGAAAAGCTTTTTTCCCGCAAAGAGCGAGGGGTTTTGCATGGCAACGGCGATAACCGTTAATTTATCAATAATCATATTTTTTATGGCTCAAAAAAAAGTTTCAATTTACACCACGCCGACCTGCTCGTATTGCAAACAGGCCAAGGATTATTTTAAGGAAAAAGGGATAGATTTTGAAGAGATTGATGTGGCGACTGATGCGGCTAAAGCCCAGGAGATGATTGAGAAATCAGGGCAAATGGGGGTGCCGGTTTTGGATATTGGGGGCAGAATTATCGTTGGGTTTGACAAGGCAGCGATTGATGAAGAGCTTGGATTGTAAGTCTAAATTTTAAATTTAAAATTAAAAATTGAATTTAAATTTAGCTTTTTTAATTTGACATCTTTTAAAGTTTTTGTTAAAATGAACCAATAATCAAAGAATATGAATATTTATCCCGCCATTGCTATTATTATTAACATTATTATTCCAGTTATGAATGGAAGGCTTTTGAATAGTTAAAAAATTTCAATTATTGATAATAAGTTCCAGCCTTCCAAAAAGGCCTGGAATTTTTTATATATAAATGATTGTTCTTTTAAATATAGGGAAAAATAAAAGTAAGGATTGGCTAATAACAAAGGAGGGGTTGATGAGGGAAAAGCCAACGATATTCATGTATGATTCTGTTAGGGAGGCAGAGCAATCTGGTTTGCTTAGCGGCGGAATTACGGCGCAAGACATGGTGGAAATTATGCAGCTTTTGCATGATTTCGGAGTTCCTTATTTGGAAGGCCCGTGGCCAGTTCCTGTAAGAGGAGGGGATGAACCTGAAAAGGAAAGAGAAGAAAAAGCCAAACATTTTTATGAGTTGGTAAAGACAAAATCTTTTATTGAAAAAGTAATTGTTTTTGGTTCAACCATGGAAAAGAATGTTGTGCGGGCAAAAGATAGTGAAATTTTGCAGAAGCTGGCGGCTACCCGCCTGAAAAATTTTTGTATTTTTGGTAAAAGCTGGACTGAACAGGTTAGGCGAGTATTGCGGACGTCTTTGAGTAACAATCTGCGGCTGATTGAAGAGTCAGTCAGATTTTTGAAGTCGCAAGGCGGTATGGTTTTTTTTGATCTGGAACATTTTTTTGACGGCTATAAGGCAGAGATGATAAAAAAGCCAGAAAAAAATTATGCCGTTAAGTGTCTTTTAGCCGCGCTTAAGGGCGGGGCTGATGTCATGGTTTTTTGTGACACTAATGGAGGCATGCTGACTGAAGAAGTAGAAGATATTCTTAAGGAAGTGATCCCGTTTTTAGGTGATAAGCCCTGGGGTGTTCATTTTCATGATGATGAAGGCTTGGCCAAAGCTAATACTCTTAAAGCCATTGATTTAGGAGCAACTTTTCCGCAAGTTACTACTTTGGGTTATGGTGAAAGAGTTGGGATGGCCAGACTGACTGATTTAGTTGCTACTCTGATTTTAAAAAAAGGTTACAAATGTAAAGGCATTGAAAAGTTAGAAAATTTAACATCTTTGGCTCGGGCAATTGCCCAAAAAATGGGTGAGCCATTGCAGAGGAATCTTCCTTATGTTGGACCAGCCTCTGCAATTCATAAGGCAGGAACTCATGGCAGGTGTTTTGAACTACAAGAACATATGTCTCCTCTGAAAGTCGGTAATACTCGTTACCGCCATATTTCCGGCCTTTTGGGACCGCAGGGTATTCACGCGGCTTTGAAAGAAGTTGGGTTGAGGATAAAACCTAATGATCCCCTGATTCAAAAATTATATCGTGACGTCAAGGAAAAAGATTCAGTAGGATTTACTTATGGCACTGCTAGAGGAAGTTTTGCTGTTCAGTCTTTGCGGTTGATGGCTGGTTATGCGGCACCGTTTAAAATTGAAGGCATTGAGCCATCCAGCCGTCTTTACCAGACAGATAAGTGGCGGCATGAATCTAGAGCCGATATTGAATTGGTAATTACTGGGCAAAAAAAAACAATTCAAATTTTTCGGCGCAGTGAAGACGGACCAGTTGACGCGGCGGATAATGTATTGCGAGCAGCATTAAGCAAAGCTTATCCGATTATAAACAGGATAACGCTGGTTGACTATGCTGTTCGTATCATCAAAAATCGTAACAACGGCAAAAAGGGTACTGCGTCCCGTGTTCGGGTTGCTATTATTGCAGATACGCCTTATGGCCAGTTTGAAACCGTGGGTATTTCCCGTAATATTATTTTAGCCTCGGTTTTGGCGCTAATTGATTTGTATGAACTGGTTATCCTCTTTCAAAAAAAAAGGCATAAGTTAAAAAAAACAGCTTAAAATTTTCAAGCCCCTTCGCAATGCGGAGAGGGCTTTTTAAATTATTATTTCCTTGATAAAATTAAATTAGATTTTTATTATTATAACTTTATATTAACAAAATTTTCAATTTTTTATGATTAACCCAAAAATCGCTAAAATTTTTAATAATATTGCTGTTGTCTTGGAAATGGAAAATAATAGCCCAGCCTCGGCTAAGGCGGGTCGTTTTCGGATTATGGCTTATGAAAAAGCCGCTGAAATCATTGCTAATTTAACAAAAGATTTGGAAGATATTTATCATCAAGGCGGGATAAAGGCTTTAAAAGATATCCCCGGAGTCGGCGAAACCATAGCCGCTCAAATTGAAGAATTTATTAGGACCGGGGAAATTAAGGATTATAAGCAGTTGCTTAAGGAATATCCGGAAAAAATGATTCTTTTGACCGAAGTGCCAGGCATTGGACCAAAGACAGCTATGGTTTTATATAAAAAATTAGGCATTGGTTCTATTGCTAAGCTGGAAAAAGCAGCTCAAAGCGGACAGATTCGCAAACTATCACATTTCAAAGAACAATCAGAAAAAAATATTTTAAGAGGCATTAAACAATATAAAATTAGGACAAAAGAAAGAAACCGCCTGCTTTTGACTACGGCTGGTCCGATTGCCGATGAAGTTTTGGATTATCTGCGCAAAAACAAAATGGTTAAAAAATGCGACGTAGTCGGTTCTTTGCGGAGGATGAAAGAAACAATCGGCGACATTGATATTGTTGCGGCAACAGCAAATGCCAAGGAAATAATTAATTATTTTTCTCAGGCGGTGTTTATTAAGAATATTTTGGCCAAGGGCAAAACAAAGATTTCAGCCCTGCATACAAAAAATGTTCGCCTGGATTTAGAAATTTTATCAGCAAGGGATTATGGATCTTTATTGCACCATTTTACAGGTTCCAAAGAGCATAATGTAGCGCTAAGGACCTGGGCGGTTAAAAATAATTTAAAAATTTCTGAATACGGCATTAAAGATCTAAGAAAAAAGAAACTTCATCATTTTGCTGATGAAAAATCTTTTTTTAAATTTTTAGGCCTGCAGTATATTGAGCCGGAATTGCGGGAAAATAGGGGCGAAATAGAAGCTGCTTTGGCTCATAATTTGCCAAAATTAATTGGTTATGACGATTTGCAAGGGGATTTGCATTGCCATACGAATAAAAGCGACGGTCATAATACAATCGCAGAATTGGCTGTTAAAGCATTAAAAATGAAATATAAATATTTTGGCATATCTGATCATACTGTTGGTTTGGGTGTAGCTTCTGGCTTGTCAGATCAGCAATTATTGCGCCATAAAGCTGAAATTCAAAAAGTTAATAAAAAATTTAAGGGGCTTAAATTATTAGCTGGCGCAGAAATTAATATTACTGCCAGCGGCAAATTGGATATTAAGCCAGAAACATTAAAAAAACTTGATCTGGGAATTGGCTCTGTCCACTCGGCTTTTAATCAGGAAAAAGCAGTTATGACAAAAAGAATTTTATTGGCAATAAAAAGCGGGATTAAAATTTTAGGCCATCCATCCGGCAGATTGATCGGCCGGCGCCAGGCTTATGCTGTTGATTGGCTGGAGATTTTTAAAGCTTGCGCCAAATATAAAGTGGCTTTGGAAATAAATTCTTTTCCCGAGAGGCTGGATTTGAAAGATACTTTAATTAAAGACGCTTTGGCGTATGGCTGTAAATTTGCAATTAATTCTGACGCCCACGCCTTGGAGCATATGGATTTGATTAAATACGGCATTGCAACTGCCAGAAGGGGTTGGGCGACTAAAAATGAGGTAATAAATACTTGGGAATTAGGCAAGTTATTAAAATGGCTTAAAATTTAGATTTTTAATTTTATAGCTAATTTGATTTTTCTGTAATTTTTAGCCCATATCTCAAAAGGCGCGCCAAAGGATTAAGTGTATAGTTAACACCAAGGGGTTACAGATAGTATACTTAAGGGTAACACATGTTAACTATTAAATTTAAGCATATGAATAAGAC
>DSBA01000019.1 GCA_011046145.1 Candidatus Uhrbacteria bacterium
CCCTTGTATATTTTGTCTTATTCATATGCTTAAATTTAATAGTTAACATGTGTTACCCTTAAGTATACTATCTGTAACCCCTTGGTGTTAACTATACAAATTATTGACAAAATATAATATAACTGTTATCTTTAAATAATGTCAAATTTGTTCTTTTTAATTATAATTTTGGGGGAGGTGGTTTAAATGAATAGCCAAGAATTTGCTAAAATTTTTTCTAGCAAAGAATCATATTTGTTGTTTTTAAAGAAGCAGCATGAAAAAGTCCATCAAGACTTTAATGATGCTTCCAAGCCAGAAAACAAAGCAACCAAATGGAAATTGTTGCGAATTGAAAAAGTCATGAAGTTAATCAGGGAAAATCCTGATTATCAACTGGGCTATTGTTTTAACTGCGGAAAGATTCTTGATCAGAAGCGTTTGCAAAGAGAACCAGAATCAATCTGGTGCGTGCCATGCGTCACAAAGCATGAAAAAAAATTTCGTCATCGCGGCGGACATTGGGCTTTTAGCTCAAAGCCTAAAGGAGGTGATGAAGTTGGCTAATCTTAAGCCATTTATCAGTTTAATCAATATTCTTAGCGAGCTTTCTCTTCTAGACAGCTTTGCTATCAATGGCAATCAGTATCATTTAAAGTCAACTGATTTTAAGTTGCCCAAATTGTTTGATGCAAAAGGGGAAATAATAGCTGATGAAATTAAAATTTATTTTTTTATCCATGCTTTGTCTAAAATATTAGCTGGTTTTGCAGCGCTTAGGGCTGATAAAATTTCCTTTCAAGAAAATGTCGATTTAATCGCTAAAAAACTGGATGAGCAATTGGCTGGCAGCTGGCCAAGCCGCGCTCAATTTGTTGAGCTGATATTGAATAATAAAAGCTGGCAGGAAGTTTTACTGACACTATTGTTGTATCATAAAAATATCCGCTATTATGCAGATCATTTGCAAAAAAAAATAACCATGTTGATTTTTCAAGACGATCCTCCTAAAATAAAAAAGATGGTCGAGGATCTTATCCGCAACTAAAAAGTCCCATAGGGGACTTTTTTATATTTGGGCTATTTGAATTTTTTAAGCAGTGCCAAATTTAGCAGCTAAATCTTTGAGCATTCCTTCTGTTAAATGTATAGGAGGCAAGTCATCATAAGGTATTCTTTCCAGTGAGCCATGTGAAAAAACAGCTTTTTCAGAAGGGTCATACATTCTTTTTAAATCTTTTTGGTTGGCATAAACTAGATATAAATATCTTTCTCCGCTGCCAGGGTAATATAAAGGGTCGGTTGTTGTGGTAAAAAATCTAGCTCCGGCATGGATTTGCTTGACATCAGAGCCGATATTTTCCTGTTCAACGCCATGAGGAGCGCTAATATCGCCCTTGATTTTATCAGACCTGGCAACATGGAAACCAATGATAGCATTATCTTCTTTTTTTTGCCGGGACTGATGAATAGATTCTAGCCAGTTAGTCATTTTTTGCACATCAGCCATTTCTTCTTTTTCTAAAGTAGTATTAATATCTTCAATGGCTGCTTCTATGAGTTCAGGGTTAATCTCTTTTTTTGGGGCTAAGGCTAATTGGTTTTTTTGCAAAGTAACTGGCTGTTTGTTGAATAAGTAGATAAGATAAGCTAATTTTGCTTGTTTGCTGTCAGTATCTTCAGATAATTTACTTTTTCTTAAAGTTTGATAAAGAGTAGTGAAATGTTCTAATTTGGCCGGCGTATTGTAGTAAAATAAATATAAATCTAATAATTGGCGGCAAGACATTTTTTGTAATACTTCTTCATCAGCAAAAGGCAATTTTTCAGCAATAAAATTAGCTAGTTCTTGTCTGGTTTTTTGCACTTCTTTATTTTTAGCCAATTCTTTGTTTTCAATTTTTTGTAATTTTAATTTTCCATTTTCACGGTTTAATTCTGGCAAAGAGCCAGTCATTATGAGTGAATCTTTTTTTTGTTCCCCTACTGATGGTTTTTCTGGACTCATAAACATATTAATTAATTTAAAATTATTCAATTACCCTAAAGACTTCTTCCACAGTAGTTATGCCGTCAGCAGCTTTTAAAAGTCCGTCCTGGACCATGGTAATCATGCCGTTATTATGGGCGATTTCCGCAATTTTATATTCAGAAGTTTGGCCAGATAAGATTTCTTTTTCAATATCCGCTACCATGGGGAAAATTTCATAAATGCCGATCCTGCCTTTTAAGCCGATGTGGTTGCATTCATCGCAGCCTTGGCCGCGGTAAAATTTAAGATTATTAAAATCTATTTTATAGCCGGAATTAGGAGGCAGTTTTTCAAGAATTTTTTTTGCCCTTTTCAGTAATTCAGGCTCTATTTTAGTTTCAGTTTTGCATTTATCATGGATTTTTCTGACCAAGCGTTGGCCAATAACGGCATTTAAGGCCGGAGCCAGCAAAAAAGGCTTGACACCCATGGAAAGGAACCTGGGGATGGCTCCTGAAGCATCGTTGGTATGCAAAGTTGAAATAACTTTGTGTCCGGTCAAGGCTGATTGGATGGCCACTTCAGCGGTTTCCAAATCGCGCAATTCTCCAACCATAATAACATCAGGATCCTGGCGCAAAATAGAACGCAGTCCATCAGCAAAAGAATAACCTTTTGAATGGTCAATTTGGCTTTGGGCAATGCCTTCAAGTTTGTATTCAACTGGATCTTCCAAAGTAATAATTTTGGTTTCCGGATCATTAAGCTTATTTAAAATAGCATATAAGGTAGTGGTTTTACCTGAACCAGTTGGGCCAGTAGTGACAATCATGCCAGTTGGTCTGTCTACTTGTCTTTTTAAATCATCATGAGATTTGCCTCTAAGCCCCAAATCTTCAAATCGCAAACTAGTTGCTTTTGAGGTCAATAAGCGCATAACAATGCTTTCGCCATAAGATGTTGGTAAAGCAGAAACACGGATGTCCAGCTTATCATCTGCTTGTAAAAAAACAGTAATGCGGCCGTCCTGGGGCTTGTCAGTAATATTAATTTTTAAGCCAGCCAGGCTTTTAATCCTGGAATTGAGTCTGGGCCAGATTTTTTTGGGCAGAGTAGCAACAATATGCAAAACGCCGTCAATCCTGTATCTTAAGACAATCTTTTTTTCCTCTGTTTCAATATGAATGTCAGAAGCGTCAGATTCCAATGAACCGGCTAAAATCATCTTGACTATGATAGTCATGTTTTTTTCAGCATTTAACTTGGAATTTAAAATCCCGAAATTTTTCAGCTCTTTTTGCATTTGGTCAAGCTCTTTTCCTGTTATTTTAATGCCGTAAATAAACTCTCGGGGAGGCGGGAACTTTTCGTAAAGCTTAAAAACTTTTTCAAAACTGTTTTGGGATATCAGATAAATTTCGCCTTTACCAGTAAAAGTTTCTTCAGTTAAATTTTTAAGTATTTCTTTGAGCTTGGGATTTTGGGGATTAGGCGAAGCTATCTTAACTTCTTTATCAGTTTTGTAGAAACAAACGACTTTTTCTTCCAGGGCTAATTTCTTAGGAATACTGTTTAAGGTGTCGCTGTTAATTGGGAACGCAACAAGATTAATGTAGGGATAGCCCAAAGAAGCAGCTTGTTCTTCAGCTACTTTTTCCAGCTCCTTAATCCTGATCTCGGTCATTTTTTCTTCAAATTTTTCCTTGACTTTTTTTTCTGCGATTGGCGGCTCTGCTTTTGAGCTAGTTTTGCTTTCAGCGATTAAATCCTGCAAGCCTTTGATTTGATTGTCATCATTAGTGGACATAAAAATGGAAGTTTTTACTTTTTAGTTTTTTTAGCTTTTCTTTTCCCCTTTTGCGCGGTTTGACGTTTGGTGGTTTTTTTTGTTTTTGAGTTTTTTCTTTTGGGACTGGAGGCTGCGGGTTTTCTCCCGCCTGATTTTGCTGTAATTGTTTTCTTTTTGCTTTGGCTGACAATTTTTTTGATTTCTTTTTTTATTTTTGGCTCCATTTTTTCATAAGCTGCTTTGGTTTTTTTGGCTAAAATTTTAATTTCTTTTTTAGCTTTTGGTTTGATTTTAATATATTCTTTTCCCAATTTTTGCGATAAAATTGCGGCTTCCTGCTTTGTTTTTTTAGCCAGTTTTTTGGCTTCTTTTTTAATTTCTTTTTTATCAATTTCCAAATTGTATTTTTGAGCTGTTTTTTTGAAAAGATTGGGCAGGCCTTTGACCAAATGCATTATTTGGCTAAGAAGCGAGGTCTCTGTCAGTTGAATAAAAGCAATTGTCCAGCTGGAAAGATAAAAAACTGTAAAAATGGAATTAACCAACAGAGCAATAATTAAGAATGATAAAATAAGCAGGGTTATTGACATTATTATGCCGATTAAAGAAGCGCTGGCCAAGGATAAAAGTAAAACAGCAAAAAGCGGCACAAATGCCAGGAAAAACAAGCAAAGAATCAGGATTAAGGAACAAATTTTTAGGAAAAAAAGTATAAAAGCCAGTTCCATGCTTAAGCTGATATTTTTAGAAAAAAGCTGCCAGGCTTGTTTTAGAGCTTCAAAAATAGAAGTATTTTTTAAGACAATAAAATTGGTAGCATAAGCAGCCAAAAAACTGACAACCACGGCAAAAACAGTATAGATAATTAAGAAAAATAAATTTGCAATAATTATAGCTTGTTGGGATGGGGCCCAAAGAGCATAAAGCAAAGGAAGTCCAATAATTAGAAATCCGGCATAAAGCCCGAGTTTGATTATTATGTTAAGGCTCAAGACTGGCCAGAATTTGCCTTGGCTATCAATTATAATTTCATTGGCGGTTTTTTTCTTTTTTTGATAAATCTTTGCCGCGCTTAAAATAATGGCAATTTGAGAAGTAAAAACCAGCCAGATGAATAATATTACTAGAACCGCTGTTAGAATGAAAAAAATGTAAGACAGGTAGTCAGCAGCTAGAATATTGAAAAAATAAACATATTTGCCAATGAGCAGATTTTGATTTTCAGCCGCGCCTATGATTTTCTGATAAAGCGGTTCCATGTTTTTAGCTTGATGGCATTGGCTGATAATAACCTCATAAGCTGCTTCTAAAGAAATAAAAGAAGCAAAAAGTCCGAAAATCCATAAAATTTTATTTTTTATGGCAATTTGCCAGGCTTCTTTCAGAATAAGGCTGTAAGAAATTTTCATGTTTTAGTCCCCCTGTTCCCTTTAAGCTTAAAGGCTGAAAGAGATTTTATTTAATCAAAATAATTTAATGTTTTTTTCTTTAATAAAGGTTGTCTTAATTATACAATAATTTCGGCTGAGGTTCAATTTTTTAAAGAATGTTTTTAAAAGCGCGGCGCGATCCATAGG
>DSBA01000091.1 GCA_011046145.1 Candidatus Uhrbacteria bacterium
AGCATATATTCAGTAAGCATTTTAGTATTAGCCAAATTAATTATTTTTTCAATTTCCAAGCTTCCCAGCCACGATTATTTAATTTTTATAATCTATCTGGTTTGGTTTACTCTGGTTGCTCCCAGATTAATAATTTTTTCAGTTTCGGTCAGCCCTTCAAGATTTTCCCTGATCATCTGCCTAAAAATTTCTTCAGCAGCCTGGGAGTCCCGGCCCTTATACCAGCTGCGGCTGGTCAAAAGCTGATTAGCAAAAGGGGCTAATTCCAAATCAGTAGCTTGTTGGGAGATTAATGCCCTTAAAGCAGTGGGTTTTTTGTTTTTTTCCAGAAATTTTTTATTATTTTCCAGATTAGTGGTTATAAATAAGATAAAATCCCAGGCAGCATCAGTGTTTTTGCTTTTTTTGGAGACGGTTTCTACCCAGTAATTGGCAAAATTAACAGCAGTTCCTATTTGCGGCGCTTCAGTTATTTCAAAATTAAGCTTGGGAGCCTGGGCTTTTATAATTGGAATATGATAAGAATAGCCAAAAAAGAAAGCGGTCTGGCCTGACATAAAAGCTGTCAGAGAATTAGGCATGTTTTCATTCCATGTATAGACTTGCTTGGCTGGCGAAGCAAAACTGGTATAAAAATTCAAAGCTTCTACAGCCGGGCTGATTGCGCGAGTATAGCCGGGAGGTGTCTGGTGAAAAGTAGCTATGCCCTGGGCATCTGTCATTACAGTGCCGTTTTGCAGCATTAATAAGCTTAAAATATCAGCTGATCTTTCCACGTTGTCTGCTGTGCCAATGGCAGCGCCTGCTTGGATAAGATTGCCTCTAAAATCCTGTCTAGTCAATTTGATCACCTGATCCCTGAAATCATTCCAGGTTTTTGGGGGAAAGGCTATGCCGGCATTATTTAAAAGATCCCGATTATAAAACAAGACTAAAGTATCAATGCTTAGAGGCAGGCCATAAATTTGGTTGTTAATTATCTGGTTGTCATAAACTACATCAGGGAAAAGGTTTCTCATATCCCTTAATGTTAAAGTATTTTGAGTTCGGATTTCAGTATAGGTTTCTTTTTTTACAGTGCCTTTTTCTACTTGATAAGCCATTTTGATCTGGCTGGGCAAAGGCTCAATTAAACTTAAATATTCTCTTATGCCGGTTGTGTGGACTGAAAAAATATCAGGACCTCTATCCTCTGCAAAAGCGCGGAGAATCTGATTTTTATATTCGTCATAAGTTAAATTCCTAAAATTTATGGAAATATGAGGATGCATCATCTGGTATTGGGCAATTAAATCTTGGATGTCAGAACCATCCTGCCAGACTTTCCAAAAAGTCAGGGTAATAGGCGTCGGCTTGCCAGGGGTTAACCCGCTAGGAGGGCCGCCGCATTTTAAGCCTGTTGTGGTCAATAAAGCAATAAGCAGACTCAAAATAATAATTTTTTTATTTTGTAGGATTTTTACCATACTTTTAAAATTTTAGAGTTTTTAAATAAGCTTTTATTTCTGGTTGAATATCTTTGTGCTCCAAGGCAAAATCCAAATTAGCTTTAAGCCAGCCAATTTTAGAGCCAGTGTCATAGTAATTACCTTGGACAAGACAGGCGTAAATAGGCCGGTTTTTTGAAAGGCTGAAAATAGCATCAACCAGCCACAATTCTCCGCCTTTGCCAGTTTTTGTTTTTTCCAAAGCTGTAAAAATGTCAGGGGTTAAAACATAAGCGCCGATGGCGCCGATCCGGCTGGGCGCTTTTTGAGGACCGGGTTTTTCAACTAGTTTTTTAATTTGATAAACGTGGTTTTCTACTTTAATGCCGTCAATTACCCCGTATTTTTTTGTGCCTTCGTCATCAATTTTAATAGCGCTTAAGACAGGGTCCCTGTATTTATTAAAAACGTTGATTAGTTGTTTTAAGCGCGGCTGTCCTTTCTTGTGAATAAAAAGATCATCCCCCCAGATAACAGCAAAAGGCTCATTGCCAATAACTTTTTTGGCATTTAAAACAGGAGTGCCATTGCCATAGGGTCCTTTTTGTCTAATGTAGATAAAATTAGCCATATTGGCTATTTCTTTGATTTCTTGCCGTAACTTGTCTTTGCCTTGTTTTTTTAGCCAATTCTGCAATTCGTAATTATAATCAAAATGGTCTTCTATGGCGCGTTTTGAAGCTCCAGTAACCAAAATTATATCTTCTATGCCAGAAGCCACAGCTTCTTCAACAATATATTGGATAACCGGCTTATCAATAATGGGCAGCATTTCTTTTGGCTGGGCTTTTGTGACTGGCAAAAAGCGAGTGCCAAAGCCTGCGACTGGGATTACGGCTTTGCGGATTTTAGGCATAAATAGTTATTAGGTGATTATTTATTATTATAACATAATTTAAAATAAAAAAGAATAAAACAAGGGGGGTGTTTTTTAAAGATATTTTTTTGCCGTTATTAAACAATTTTGAGAAACAAAAAAGAAGAAGATAGTTATTCTCTTCCCCTTTTTTAAAACGATATTTAATTACCGGTCAACTCGAGTGTAGGTTAAAAATTCTGTTTTGCCATTAATCTGGATTTCGGTCTGGCCGTCAAAAAGCTTATAAACATGAGGATAAGTGTTTGGCTGCCAATAAGGCTTGATCCTGAATTCAAAAGATATTTCTTGCCCTGGTTCTATTTTAGCTTTAGAACTGGCAATAGTTTTATTGTTTATCCAGGAATTGTCCCTAAACCAGGAATTTGTATAATCAATGTCATAACTTTTCAAAGTCGGATTAGTCCAGGTTTTAGCTCCAGTATTTTTAAAAGTTAATTTTACTTTTGGCCGCCAAGTAGTTTTAACTGCTATTGGCAAAGTATTGGCAGTTATTTGCGCGGCATAAGGAGAGGTTATTTCAAAAACATGGTTGAATTTGATTATTTCCTGATCTTCATAAAGCAAGGTTATGGTATGGGGGAAGGGCAGAGCCAAATGAGGGGCTTTAACATTAAATTCAAATGTCGCAAGGCTGCCAGGGTAAATTTGGTTTTCTTTAGGCGGTATTAAAGCAAATTCGCTATACCAGGAATCATTTCTAAACGGAGAAATATGGATTTTTTCATAAATAATATGCAATTTTAGTTTTTCTTTGAGCCATGTTTGATTGCCTGAATTTTGAAATTGGATTACAACAGGAGATAATGTTTCAGCCGGCATTTGATTAGGTAAAGTTGATTGGATTAAAGTGGCTTTATTAATGGCTTGGGTTAAATTGGCATTTGTTGCTTTTTGGCAAGTTGTGCAGGGTATTTTATTGACTGTAATGCTAAAGTCAGCATTTGGAAAATAGCCTTTATTTTGCCAAGCTAAAGTATAATTATAAGTTGCAGTTTTCGTATTATTAGGCGGTGTTAAAATTAATTTAAATTTGCCAATTTCTCCAGGATAAACATTGCCGTCTAATAATTTAAAGACAGGATCGCTGTTTTGAGAGATTGTTGCAGATTCGTCCTTGTCTGATGTGGAGGCTATTTTAAAAGAATCTATTCTTGCTAATTTATTTTTTATTCCGGAATCAGCGACAAAAAGATAATTATCTTCATAGCCGCGCCAGACTGCCTGGCCAGTATTTTTAAATTCTACGACAATTTCGCCTGTTTTTGTTTCCTCAATATCTATTTTGGGGGCGCTTTGGCGCACAAATTCAGCGGCGGTTGGCAGTGGTTTTTTATAGCCGCCAAAGTCTTGCAAAAAATTATAAGCCAACTGGCGGGATTGGGGTAAAAGATCGTAAATTAGATTGCCGGGGCAATTGGTATTGCCAACATCTTTATGGCCAATAATATTGGGCAGCATTTTGCCATGGAATATGCTTTGGCCCAAGGGGTCAATGTTAAACTCCTGCGCTTTTTTAGCAATCAATTTATTAAGAGATATTTGAGCCGCTTCAGTTAATTGGTCAGGAGTATTGCAGGTTGAAGTTATTTTTTCATTGGGCAGGTTTTCATAACAGCCCAAAATAGCAATGCCGATTGTATTGCGGTTGCGCATATAAGCATGGCCGCCTACTACACCATCGCCGCCGATTCTGCCTTCATAAATATTGCCTTGCGAATCAATCAAATAATTATAGCCAATATCTCCCCAGCCTAAAGACGCGGCGTGCCAATGCTGGATGGCTCTGATTGTAGCCATGGGATTTTCATTGGCTCTTTCTCCTGCGGTATGGTGAATAATAAATTTTTTAGGAGTGTAATATTCAGCGGGCCATAATTCATTGCCTTGGCTGTCAAGTTTATAAGTTTCATCAGCTCCCCATTCTGCGCGGGAGATTATTTTTAAATCATTTTGGCTTACATTGCTGATTTTAAAAGAATTTTTAGGTCCTTTAGTCGTATCCAGATAAGTAAATTCCAAGTTTTTTAAATTATTTTTAGCCTCTTTTGAAGTAAAAATTATTTTATACTGAAAAGAATCAGTCAATTTAGTTGGCAGCATTTGACTGGCAAAAACAATTTTACTGTTATCTTTGCCATAACTATCGTCATCTATTCGCATTTTAATCCAATCTGTCCAGCTTTCATTAAGAAACCGGACATAAAGTTCAAAATTATGGCCGTCTTCGTATTCCAACCCATAAATTAACTGTTCTTCTGATAAAATTAAAGGATTTTTATAATCCCATTTGACAAAAAGAGCATTAAACGGGAATTTTGTTTTTAAAACAGGTGAATTTATTTGGTTTTCATTAGAATTAGCAGCAATAAAAAAGGAACCATTTTTAGACGGTTCTTCTATTAAAATTTTGCCTGATTTAGCTTCCGGCTCATTAGAATTTGCGCTAACTAAAGCGAAAATTAAGATAATTGACCAGCCAATTACGAAAAAAGTAACAAATCTTGTTTTAATTTTGTGTTTGTATTGCATTTGTTTTTATTTTAGGAAAAAAGCTAAAATTAGCTTATTTCTGTTCTCATTATAGCATGTTTGACTTGATTTGTAAAGATCAAAGTTATAAATTTATTTAATTTTAGCTAAATTTTAAATAAGCAGATTAATGAGATAAAGAAAAAAGACGATTTTTCAGCTTGGAATTAGGTTAATTTAATGGACAAAAAGTGTTACAATTGCAGCAATTAGGGTTACCTTCTGGGTTTCGTTCTCATGTGATATGGTGGGAAGAATATTTAAAAAATAACTTCCACAAACCATATGAGGACAAGAAATACCCAAGGTGAATTA
>DSBA01000013.1 GCA_011046145.1 Candidatus Uhrbacteria bacterium
ATATAAAATAATTAAATTTAAATTAGATTTATGAAAAAATTTATCATTTTATTTTTAGTTTTTTTTCTGGCATCAAGTTTAATCGGCTGCACTCAGAAAATTAATGGAGTGCCCGTGGCTGATGAAAAAGTATTTGATAATATAAATAATAGGGATTTCTGGGGTCAGGAATATGTTTTTCGCGGATGTTTAAATATAAACGAAGATTGTATTTTTGTCGATCCTTTATTAAATTATCATTGTACTATTGATTCGCCCCAATTTTGTTGTTATGTTTTAAAAAATTATGATACGCATTTAATGATAAATATGGCAAAAATATCAGAAGAGCAAAAAAAAGGTTTAATAGAAAATAGTAGCCTTGGGAATTATAAATATTATGTGCAGATTAAGGGCGTAATTGGTATTGGATCTTATCGTGATCAATGGAATGTAGAAGCTGAGGAGATGGAAATATTGAGTGATTGCAAGCCAGAATTATTAAAGTCTGATACAGGCGATTATTCTATCAGGGAACAGCAAAATACCAAGCCAAGTTTCCAAATGGAATCAAATGTGAATTTAAAATGAAATTTAAACTCAAAACAACCTATAAACCAACAGGAGATCAACCCTAAAAAAGATATTGGTAATTAGTCTTGGCTGCCAGTTGAGGCATTAGTTATTGGTCTTAGGGTTGCTATATCCTAAAGACCAAAGACTAGTCTATTTGCTATGACTATATCCTAAAGACTAAATATTTATGAAATTTAAACTCAAAACTACATACAAACCAACGGGTGACCAACCTAAAGCCATTAAGCAGTTAACTGATGGTTATTTTAAATTTCCGCAGCAAACCCTTTTAGGCGTAACAGGTTCTGGTAAAACTTTTACCATGGCTAATCTGATTCAAAAGGTTCAGAAGCCGACTTTAGTTTTGGCGCATAATAAAACTTTAGCAGGGCAACTTTATGAAGAATTTAAAGAATTTTTTCCAGAAAACAAGGTTTGTTATTTTATTTCTTATTATGATTATTATCAGCCCGAATCATATTTGCCGGCCACTGATACTTATATTGAAAAAGATACTAAAGTTAACCAGCGCATTGAAGAGTATCGCCATGAAGCCGCTGCTTCTGTTGTTTCGCGCAATGATGTGATTGTGGTGGCTTCTGTCTCCTGCATCTATGGCTTGGGTGACCCGCAGGAATATTCTCAGGGGATTTTAAAAATTAAGGCTGGGCAAAAAATCAGCCGAGATGTTTTTATTCGCCAATTAATTGATATCCAGTTTGAACGCAATGATACAGAATTATTAGCTGGCCGGTTTCGGGTCAAAGGCAATATTATTGATTTAATGCAAGGCTGGGGCGCCAATATTTATCGGTTTAATTTTGAGGGAGATAAAATTGAATCAATCAAGGAAATTGAAGCCCAGAATATGAAAATTTTATCCCAGCCTAAAGAAATAATGATTTTTCCGGCCTCGCCTTTTGTGACTAGTCAGGCTATCATTGATCGGGCATTGATTTCCATTAAAAAAGAATTAGCTGAAGTTTTGCCGACTTTGCCAGCTTTGGAAGCGCATCGTTTGGCCAAAAGAACCAGATATGATTTGGAAATGATTCGCGAACTTGGTCATTGCAAGGGCATTGAAAATTATTCGCGACATTTTGACGACCGCAAGCCAGGAGAACCACCAAATACTTTATTAGATTTTTTCCCTCAAGATTTTTTAATTATTATTGATGAATCTCACCAGGCTTTGCCGCAAGTAAGAGGAATGTATGAAGGTGATAAATCCAGGAAAAAGAATTTAATTGAAAACGGTTTTCGCTTGCCTTCAGCTTATGACAACCGGCCGCTTAAATTTGATGAATTTGAAAAATATCTTAAACATGTGGTTTATACTTCAGCCACGCCGTCTGATTATGAAAAAAATCATTCCGGCCAAATTGTTGAACAAATAATTCGGCCGACAGGTTTAGTTGATCCTGAAATATTTGTCAGGCCGATTAGCGGCCAAATGGATGATTTAATTGCTGAAATAAATAAAACAATTGAGCAGGGTAATCGCACTTTGGTGACAACTTTAACTAAGCAAATGGCAGAGGATTTAACTGATTATTTATTGCAGAAAAAAATAAAAGTCACTTATTTGCATTCCGAAGTTGATACTTTGGAACGTACGGAAATTATTGCTGACTTGCGCCGTGGCAAGTATGATGTTTTGGTGGGTATTAATTTGTTGCGTGAAGGTTTGGATATACCAGAAGTAGCTTTGATTGGGATTTTGGATGCAGATAAAGAATCTTTTTTGCGCGATAGTCGTTCTCTGATTCAAACTATTGGCAGGGCAGCCCGTAATGTTAATGGTAAAGTCATAATGTATGCTGATAAAATAACTAGTTCCATGAAAGATGCGATTGAGGAAACAAATCGTCGTCGTGAAATTCAAATTGAGTATAATAAAAAACATAAAATAACTCCGCAATCAATTATTAAAAAAATTAAAGAAAAACCCTCTCTTGTCAAAGAAGAGATTAAGAAATACAAATTCAAGAGAGTTGAATCTGTTGACGATTTGATAATTGAACTGGAAACTCAAATGCAAATCGCGGCGGAAAACCTTGATTTTGAAAAGGCAATTGAGATAAGAGATGAAATAAGAAAATTAAAGGCGCAAAAGCGAAAACAGCCCAAAATATTTATTTTGTAGAGACGCATAGCAATGCGTCTCTATATTTGTTTTACAAATAGGCTGTTTTCGCCCCTGTAAATTCCTCTCAAAATATGCTATAATACTCGCACAAAGGGGTATTTTTTTATGTCCAAAAAAGACAAAAAATATAAATTAGGTGATATATTGTTATTTATTTGGTCTTATGTAAAAAAGCATAAGGGAATTTTTTATTTGACGGTATTTTTTGGCCTTTTTATCAGTTTGGTTGAATCAATTTCACCTTATGTCTATGGCCAAGTTATTGATTATTTTTCAGGCAAAGATATTATTTTTAATCTTAGCGTCCCCCACCTTTTATTGTTTTGGTCAATTTTTGTTATTATTTCTATTTTTATCAGGCGAGTGATGGCGCGCATCATTGTTTTATTGGAAGTAAAGGTGGAAAAAGATTTTGTGCTTGATATAGTTACTAATGTTTTGTATGTGCCGGTTAAATATTATTATGATCATAAGCCAGGCGAGGCTTTTAAAAAAATTGACCGTGCCGCTAATTCCATTAGCATGATAATTGACAGTATCTTGTTTTCTTTTATGGGTAATCTTTTCAGCATTATCATGTCTTTAATTATAATGTTTCGTTTGGACTGGAGATTGTCATTGATTAATTTAGTGGTAATTTTTGTTTTTTTTATTTTCGCTGTAACTTTCCGCATGAAAAAAATATTAGCCATTAGGAAGAAAGTTAATAGACAATATAATAGGTTGTTTGGCAATATCGGCGATTTTTTGTCCAATATTTTTACTGTTAAAACTAATACTAACGAGAAATTTGAGAGCCAAAGAGTCAACAGAGGGTTTAAAAAGATAATTAACCTAACCGATGATTCAATGAAATTATGGACGCAGGTCAGTTTGGGACAAGGTTTGATTTCTTGGTCGGGTATTTTGTCTACTGTTTTATTAGGTGCTTATTTTTTGAGCCAGGGCATAATTTCTACCGGCAATTTTGTCAGTTTTCTTATTTATCTTGATATTATTTATCGCCCTTTATGGTTTATGACTAATCAGTATCGGGGAATTAAGAGGATGATAGTTGATATTGGAGATGCTAGAGAAATGATGCAAGAAAAAAAAGAAACGTTTTGGTTTGGTGAAGGGGACATAGAAGAATTACGTGGTGAAATAGAATTTAAAAATGTTTCATTCAAATATCCTGATAGGGATTTGGGGGTATTAAAAAACGTCAGCTTTAAAGTGAAAGCTGGTGAAACACTGGCAATTTTTGGAGAAACTGGTTCAGGCAAAACAACAATTTATAATTTGCTTTTAAGAATGTATGATCATGACCAGGGTCAGATATTATTTGACGGATTTGATAGCCGTAAAATTAACAGACAGTCATTAAGATCTCAAATGGCGGTTGTGCCTCAGGATTCGAGCCTGTTTAATGAAACAATCGAAAATAATATCCGTTATGGACGCCAGGAAGCGACAAAAGCTGAGATTATTGAAGCAGCTAAAATTGCCAATGCCCATGATTTTATCAAGGCTTTGCCCAAAAGTTATAAAACAAAAGTTGGGGAACGTGGAGTTAAATTATCTGGCGGCCAGGTGCAGCGTATTGCCATTGCCCGGGCTGCCTTGCGTAATCCTAAAATTTTAATTCTTGATGAGGCCACAACCTCTCTAGATCAAAAAACTAAATTTGAAGTTTTAGGAGCATTGAATCAAGTGATTGCTGATCGAACTACCATTATAATTACTCATGATTTCTCAGCCATTACTCAAAACGCCGATCATATTATTGTTTTGGATAAAGGCAAAATAGTCCAGCAGGGCAAACATTCTCAGTTGGTTAAAGAATCAGGTCCTTATCGTGACTTGTGGCAAACCCAGCAAAAACATTTGCAATAAACAAAAAAAGAGCTCCGGGAATGCCGGGGCTCATATTTTTTAAAAAGGCTATGCCGAAGCCAGGAGCGGCCGATTGTTTGCTGGCCAATGATTTTTTCTGGCTTCAAATTCTTTTTGGTTCAGTGTTTCGCTGATGATGACATCTCCCATCATCTGCCCCATGATTCTTTCAGCTTCTTCTTTGTTTTTGGCGAAAATTCGGCAAAACCTAGCTTTGCCTTTACTGATCGCCCGAACTTGGTAATAAATGTAAAAGGGCTGTTTGTTCCCGTATTTTTCTTTGTATTCTTCTTTGTCTAACATCTCTACATTATCACCTCCTTTTTTCCAAATGTACGATTTGGCCTTGTTAAGGGCTTCTCCTTTATTTTCTGCAAAAACTGTCAGATGTTTCTCGCTGCCGTGGCGATCCAGGAATACCAGATAGAAAATTTGTCCTGCCATTTTACACCTCTCTTTATTTCGGTTGTTATGGTTTTCGAATAATACATATTAGCATATTTTTAATAAAATGTCAAGGGTTTGGTTTTGGGTAATATTTGTATAGTTAACAGTCAAGGGTAACACTTTTAATAAATTTTTCATGTGGAGTTAATCCATTAATGGATAAATGAATCCTTTC
>DSBA01000080.1 GCA_011046145.1 Candidatus Uhrbacteria bacterium
ATCTGGTAGTTATTATTTATATACTAAATATCAAAAGACACTCTTTCACAAATTTCCTATTATTTATCTCGATTTTATTTTTATTAATAGCTAGTTTTTGGCTGCAACCATGGTATTTAACAATATTAATACCATTAATTGCTGTAAAAATACCAAATAACAAGCTGGTTTATAGTTTAAATATCGTCTATCTACTACTTATTGTCTATGGTTTTCTTGCGGATAACTTGATAATATAAATTTATGATAAAAAAACTGTCACAAGACCTAATCAATAAAATCGCTGCTGGTGAAGTAGTTGAACGGCCGGCTTCTGTAGTTAAAGAATTAATTGAAAATTCCATTGACGCCCGGGCCACTCAAATCGTTTTGGAAATAAAAAACGGCGGCATTGATTTAATTTCCTTGGCTGATAACGGAATTGGCATAAAAAAAGAAGATGCTGAATTAGCCATAGAACGCCATGCCACTTCTAAAATTTCCTCGGTTGAAGATCTTTTCAATATCCAAACTTTAGGTTTTCGCGGCGAAGCTTTGGCTAGTATTGCCGCGGTTTCCCAATTTGCCTTGGAAACAAAAACTCAAAAAGAAATTGAAGGCACCAGTTTGAAAATTGAAAACGGAAAATTAAAAATTGACCCATGCGGATGCCCTGAAGGAACTAAAGTCATAATTAAAGAGTTGTTTTATAATGTGCCGGCTCGTAAAAAATTCCTCAAATCAGCCAGTACAGAATACAAGCAGATTTTGGAATTATTCACTCAATTTGCTTTAATCAATCCGCAAATCAATTTTAAATTAATTAATAATGGAAAAATTATTCTTAACCTGCCGCAAACAAAAGATTGGCTGGAAAGGATCAAGCAGATTTTGGGCTCTGATATTGCCAAAGAACTGATCCCAATTGGAGCCAAAGGCACATTGCAAATCAGCGGTTTTATCGGCAAGCCTCAAATTGCCAGAAATAATAAAAAAGCTCAATTTATTTTTGTAAATAATCGAGCGGTCCAAGATTTTATTATTGCTAAAGCAGTCAAAGAAGGCTATGGCACGCTAATCCCAAAAGAATTAAATCCGACATTTATTTTAAATTTTCAAATGCCTCCGGAATTAGTTGATGTTAATGTCCATCCCAGAAAAACCGAAGTAAAATTCTTAAACTCGCAGGAAATATATCTTGCGGCTTTACAGACTGTCCAAAAAGCATTAACCAATAATATCTCTCAAGAAATTCAAATAACTCAAACCGGGTTAACTAGTAGAAAATTCATCTTAAAGCCAAGAGTTTCCAATCCTTCATATCAGCCGACAGTCAGTTATCAACCAACATTTAAAAACATCAGAAGCCAACCATCAACAGTCAGCCAAGCCATTAAATTTTCCCAAGAAGTATTAAAAAATAATTTTACAGCCCAGCCTCAAAAGCAAATAGGGGATTGGCGACTTTTGGGCCAGATTCATAACTCCTACCTTTTAGTTGAAGCGCCTCAAGGGATTTTAATCATTGATCAGCACGCGGCAGCTGAAAGGATCTTGTATGAAAAATTTAAAAAATCATACAAAACAGAAAAAATAAAAAGCCAGAGATTATTATTGCCTTTGAACTTAGAATTATCAGCCAGCGAAAATGAAATTTTAAAGCAAAGCCTTAATTTTTTACAAGGGCTGGGATTTGACATTGAAATTTTCGGCAATAAAGCTTTTATTATCAATGCGGTGCCGCAAGAACTGGATAAATTAGATATTAAGCAAACTATTTTGGGCATTATAAATGATCTGGAAGATCAGGATTTCAGCCGAGCCAAATCATTGGAAGAAAAAAAAGATCTGGTTATCAAATATGCCGCTTGCCGTACTGCCATCAAATTCAATGATAAAATAGCCATTGAAGAACAAACCAAGCTATTGGAAGATATTTTAAATATTATTGACAAAATAAACACTTGCCCGCATGGCCGGCCTTTTGTCATGGAATTAACCTTGGATCAATTGGCTAAAAATTTTAAGCGCAAATAGTTTATGAACAAAAAAATTATTATAATTATTTTATTTTTCTTGCTTTTGCCATTAATCTCTCTTGCGCAAGAAAAGCCAGACTCTGTTTTTTATGCCAAAGCTTTTGTCAAGGGAATTAAAGAAACAAGAATAGAAGAAGAAATAACCGGCATTAAACAAATAACTTATAAACAGGAGGTGATTTTAAAAATTTTAAGCGGTGAATTAAAAGATCGTGAATTTACTTTTATAAATGAAATTACCAATAACCCCCTGGACATAAAATTATCCCAAGGCGATAAAATAATCGTTAATATAGAAAAATATAAAGATCAAGAATATAAAATATTCATTGTTGATTATTACCGCTTGCCTGGCTTGGCAGCTTTAATAATTATTTTTCTTTTATTTTTAATAATTATCGGCGGCAGACAGGGATTTAAAACAGTCTTAAGCTTGATTTTTTCCATTTTTTTAATTTTTTACATTTTAATCCCCCAAATTTTAACCGGTAGTAACCCCTTAATTTTAGCGTTTTTTATTTCAATTTTTATAACTCTAATCGCGTTGTTTTTTATCAGCGGCTGGCAAAAAAAGACATTAATCGCTATTTTAGGAACTTTGGGCGGATTAATTATTGCTGTTTTAATTTCCTTTTTATTTACCAAATTAACTTATTTAACCGGCCTATCAACTGAAGAAGCTCGCACTTTATTTTACAAATATCCGGAAATCGACCCCCGCGGAGTATTTTTCAGCGGCATTATTATTGCCGCCCTGGGAGCAGTAATGGATGTAGCCATGTCAATTGCCAGTTCTTTAAATGAAATAAAATCAGCTACCCAAAAAATTTCTTTTGCCAAATTATTTAAAGCCGGCATCCAAGTTGGCAAAGACATTATGGGCACAATGTCAAATACTTTGATTTTTGCTTATGTCGGTGTTTCTTTGCCCTTGCTTTTGCTTTATAAAGATTTTGGCAGCACTTACAGAAATTTTATTAACCTTAATTTTGTGGCAGATGAAATTATCAGATCAATCGGCGGCAGCATCGGCTTGATTGCGGTTATTCCCATTACCGCCTTAATCGGAGCTTTTTTATACACAAAAGATAAAAAATGATATAATATAAAATAATAAGATAAGAAAATTATAATTAATTAACATTAATTATGGCCAAGAAAAAAAACAAAAAAAAATCATTTCATAATGTTCCGGCTCACAAATTGCCTATGCATCCAATGGAGCAAAAATTAAACTTAAAAAAAATGTCAGACATTACTTGGCGTATTTTCCGCATCATGTCAGAATTTGTCGAAGGCTTCCAGTTCCTTTCCCAGTTTAAAAAAGAAGTCACTATTTTTGGCTCTGCTCGTTTATCCCCACAAAATAAATGGTACAAAGAAGCGGAAAAACTAGGCAAATTATTAGCCAAATCAGGCTATACAGTAATTACTGGCGGCGGTCCGGGCATCATGGAAGCTGCCAATAAAGGCACGCATTCTGTTGATCCTAAAAAGTCAATAGGCATTAATATTCAGCTGCCAACAGAACAAAGAACCAATCCTTATGTCACAAAAAGCAAAGGTTTTTATTATTTTTTTACCCGCAAAGTCATGCTGGCAGCTTCAGCCCAGTCATATATATTTTTTCCGGGCGGATTTGGCACGGCTGATGAATTTTTTGAGATGATCACCTTGGTTCAAACAAAAAAAATGCAAAAACTGCCTGTTATTTTAGTTAATAAAAAATTTTGGCAACCTTTAATCAGCTGGATGGAAAACACTTTAATTAAAGAGTACCAAACAATAAGTCCCGAAGATGTCAAGCTTTTTTATGTGGTAAATACTGCTGAAGAAGCTATGAAATATATTAAAAAATCCAGAGAAAGAACAATTTTTTAACCCAACAAACTTACAAATAAACTACAAATTTACAAACACAATTGTTTATAAATTTGGAAAAAATTTTTTAGCTAAAATTTATATTTAATAGCCAATAAAATCATGTCCATTGTCACCAAAGCCAAAGCTACTCAAGACCTAAAATCTGACATCAAAAAACTAATCCAACCAATAATAGGCGACATTAACCAATTCATTAAGCCAACTGACCGGGTTTTATTAAAGCCAAATTTTAATACAGCCGATCCATTTCCAGCTTCTACGGACATGGATTTTTTATTAGCTGTGATTGAAATTATCAGCCAAGCTAAGCCCAAAGAAATAATAGTAGGGGAATCATGCACTTATTTTTTAAATACTGAAAAAGTCTGCCAAGCCAAAGGCGCGCCTGAATTGCTAAAAAAACACAATGTCACCTGGCATAATTTTGACCTTAATCCTTGGGTGAAAAAAAATGTACCGGGCGGCAAATATTTTAAAAAAATTTCCGTGCCTAAAATCACAGACGAAATTGATAAATTAATTTTTCTGCCCTGTTTAAAAACTCATAAATACGCCTGCTTTACCATGAGCCTAAAAATAACAATTGGCATGTTAAAATCAACGCATAGAGCCTCTTTGCACTTATCCCACCTGGGGGAAAAAATAAGCGAGGTAGCTGCTTTGTTCCAGCCGGATTTAGTTATTATGGACGGCCGTAAATGCTTTGTCACTCAAGGTCCGGAAAAGGGTCAAATAGAAGAACCGAATATTTTAATGGCAAGCACAGACCGAATTGCTTTGGATGTCGAGGGCTTAAAAATTTTACAATCATATAAAGCTGAAAATCTACTAGGGAATGATCCCTGGGCATTAGGACAGATTAAGACAGCAGTTGAATTGGGGATTGGCTCCAAGTCAGCAGAAGATTATAATCTGATTGAAATATAAAAAGCGCTCGGGCAGGCAGATTTTAAATCTGTAGGGACGGGTTTTAAACCTGTCCCCACAAAATAAATATTTTGTCCTGCCCGAGCGCTTTTCGTGAATTTATTGACATCTATTGTTACAATTGCAGCAATTAGGGTTACCTTCTGGGTTTCGTTCTCATGTGATATGGTGGGAAGAATATTTAAAAAATAACTTCCACAAACCATATGAGGACAAGAAA
>DSBA01000043.1 GCA_011046145.1 Candidatus Uhrbacteria bacterium
AAATAGATATTTTTATATGCCTAGATTAGAAAAACAAAAGAAATTTTACGTGACAACCCCGATTTATTATGTTAACGACGTTCCGCATATCGGCCATGCCTATACCACTGTCGCTGCTGATGTTTTGGCGCGTTATTATCGCACCTTGCTCGGACCTGCTAAGGTTTATTTTTTAACTGGTACTGACGAACATGGGGCAAAAATTGCGCAGGCAGCTGAAAAGAATAAAATGACTCCCAAGGAATTTGTTGACCAAAAAGCAGCAGTTTTTCAGATGGCTTGGGATAGCTTAGATATTTCTTATAATGATTTTATCCGTACTACTGAAGAAAGACATGAGAAAATAGTGATTGATTTTTGGGAAAAATTAAAAACCGCCAAAACGCCGAAGAAAAATCCGGCAATTTATGAGGCTGAATATGAAGGTCTATATTGCGTTGGTTGCGAATCATTTAAGACAGAAGACGAATTGGTTGACGGTCAATGTCCTGACCATAAAATCAAATGCGAACTTGTTAAGGAAAAAAATTGGTTTTTACGGCTATCAGATTTTGGCGATAAGCTGAAAGATCTAATTGAAGCCGGAGATTTTCAAGTTTTGCCATTAGAAAGAAAAAACGAAATTTTAGGCTTGATTAAGACTGGTTCGAAAGATGTGGCTATTTCTCGCCAAAATGTTAAATGGGGGATACCAGTGCCTTTTGACAAGGGGCAGACTACTTATGTTTGGATTGATGCTTTAAGCAATTATATTTCAGCTTTAGGCGGACCTAAAGGCAAATTGTATAAAAAGTTTTGGCCGGCGGATGTGCATTTAATGGCTAAAGATATTTTGAAATTTCATGCCCTGATTTGGCCAGCCATGCTTTTAGCTTTAAAATTGCCTTTGCCCAAAAAGGTATTTAGTCATGGCTTTTTTACAATTGACGGACAGAAAATGAGCAAGACTATCGGCAATGTGATTGATCCCAATGAATTAGTTTCAAAATACGGTTCAGACGCGACCCGTTATCTTTTATTATCGCAATTTGGCTTTGGCACTGACGGTGATTTTAGCAAAGAACGTTTGGACAGTATTTACAATTCAGCTTTGGCCAATGAACTCGGCAATCTGGTTTCTAGAGTCTTAGCCATGGCTGAAAAATATTATGATAGCATTGTGCCTAAGTATAATGTTGATTCTGATAAATTTTTTGAATTCGACATTAAAACTGACTGGAACAAATATGATTTTTTAATGCAAAATTTAAAATTTGATGAAGCCTTAAATATTGCTTGGGAAGATATCAGGCGCTGTAATGCCTATATTGATAAAAATAAGCCTTGGGAACTGGCAGCCAATAATGATGACGAGATTTTGCCCGATGTAATATTTAATTTGCTGGAAACCATTAGACAGATAGCCTGGATGTTATTACCCTTTATGCCGCAAACCAGCGATAAGATTTTAACTCAGCTGGGATTTGATCCGGCGGTGGAAAAGGAAAAAAAGATTGAAATTTTAAGAAAATGGCCGGGCATCAAATTAGGCCAAAAAATTAATAAAGGCGCAAGCTTGTTCCCGCGCCTTAACCAATAATTTAATAACATACTAATAAACCAATAAACAATCTTATGACTATTTTTGATGTAATTTTATTATTGATTTTATTCGGCTTTATAATGTTTGGCATCTGGTTTGGCCTGATCCATACTTTTGGCGCGATTGTAGGCACCTTTGCCGGCGCTTTTTTTGCCGGCCTTTGGTATAATCAATTGTCTTATTGGCTGGAAAGTCTTTTTGGCTATCCGAATTTGATGAAAATTTTTGCTTTTGTTTTTATTTTTCTCCTAATAAACCGGTTGATTGGTTTTGGCTTTTATGTGCTTGATCGGCTTTTTAATTTTTTAAAGGTTGTGCCTTTTTTAAAAACTATTAATCGGCTATTGGGCGGCATTTTAGGTTTTTTTGAAGGCCTTTTAGTTATTGGCTTATCTTTGTTTATTATTGCCCGTTTTCCTGTTTCAGACTGGTTTACAGGCGTTTTACAGGCTTCAAATTTGGCGCCCTGGTTTATTAATATGACAAAGGTGCTGCAATTAATGCTGCCGGAATTATTGAAGCAATTGCAAGCAGTAATATAATAATATAATGCGGATCTACGAAGTTATGCGAATGCTGCGCATATTATTTAAATTCATGAATTTTGTATATTTGTAAAGATTTGTAAATTAGTAGCCTATGTTAATTGATTCACATGCCCATATAACTTTTGCTGAATACTCTGATGATTTAGAGGACGTTATAAAACGTTCTTTTGCTTCTAATACGCAAATTATCAATGCCAGCAATAATTATGAAACCAGTGTTCAGGCCGTTGAATTGGCGGAAAAATATGATGGCATGTGGGCATTGGTCGGCTGTCATCCTGATGATCTGAGGTCTGATTTAGACATTGAAAAATATAAAAGATTAGCGCAATCAAGTAATAAAGTTATCGGCATAGGCGAGGTGGGGCTTGATTATTACCGGCTTGGTGAAAATGCTGATCAGATAATGAGAAAGCAAAAGGAAGTTTTTGAACTATTTATAAAGCTTGCCCTGGATTTAAATTTGCCTTTGGTATTGCATTGCCGGGGCACAAAAGATGATTCGTATGGGGCATACGATGAGATGCTGGAAATTTTAACTGGCTCAGCTGATGGTTCGACTAAGCTCGCAATGACAGCTTCGCCAGGAGTTATTCATTGCTATGGGGGCAATTTGGAGCAGGCTAAAAAGTTTTTAGATTTGGGATTTTATATAGGTATAACAGGTATCGTTACTTTTAAAAACGCTAAAGAATTACAGCAAATTGTCAGAGAGATCCCTTTGGATAAAATTTTAGTGGAAACTGACGCGCCGTTTTTGGCGCCAGAGCCTTTTCGCGGCCAGAGAAATGAGCCGGCTTATGTTAAATATGTGGCGCGGAAAATAGCTGATTTGAAAGAGTTAGCTTTTGATGAAGTGGTAAAACAGACTTATAATAATACGCGTAAACTTTTTAGATTTTAAATTATATGCCCCAGCCAACATTTAAAAAAGAAATAGAACTCTGGTCCCGGGGTTATAATTTTATTGCTGGCATAGATGAGGTGGGCAGAGGCGCCTGGGCCGGGCCGATTGTGGCAGCCGGAGTAATTTTTGAAAAAAAGCAGAGGATTAAAGGATTGAATGATTCAAAAAAACTTTCAGCCGGCAAAAGAAAAGAATTAGCAGTTATGATTAAAGAAAAAGCTTTGGCTTGGGCAGTTCAGGTTGTGGATAACCATATTATTGATGAGCTTGGAGTTGGCAAAGCAAATGCACTGGTAATTGATAAAGTTATTAATACTTTAGTACCTAAACCGCATTATTTATTAATTGATAAAGCAAGCGTAACAAAATACAAGATTATGATTCCCTGGCAGACTATTATTAAAGGCGATAATTTAATTTTTTCTATTGCTGCCGCTTCAATTTTAGCTAAAGTGGCCAGAGATGAAATTATGCTAAAATTAGCTAAAAAATATCCAGATTATGGATTTGATAAACATAAGGGATATGGAACAGAGTTTCATCAAAAAATGTTAGTTGAATATGATGTCTGTAAAATACATCGTAAGTCATATAAGCCAATACATCAATTGAAATTAATGTAATTATTAAATCCAGCTGTGCAGGCTGTTTTTTGATTGACAATAATTCGGGTAAATGTTAATTTAGAGAAAAATTGAAAGTTTGAAAAACAAGGAAGATAACATGAAAAGATTGGGGAAAGTGGTCATTGTCGGCGGTATCGGCATGGTGGGCAAGGAACTGCTTAAAGTCATGAAAAATCATGAGCTAGTTCCTAATAAACTGGTTATTACCGGCGAGCGTACTGTCGGCCAAAGAAAGTCAACTCCTTTTGGCAGAAAAAAAGTTTTGCCTACGGGAGTAGAAGCCTGTTTCGGCGCTGACTTGGTCTTTTTGGCAGCTGGCGCCAGTATCAGCGCTGAATTGGCGCAACCCCTACTTGACGAGGATAAGAATGTTCGTATCATTGATTTGAGTTCTGAGTTCCGCTACCGACAGGATGTCCCCCTGGTTATTTGGTCAATTAACGGAGAAATTGTCGGAGACGCTCGGCTGATTTCCATGCCAAACTGCACAACTTCAATCGCTTTGATGGTGTTAGCTCCTCTAAAATCGATACTTGGACTAAAAAGAATCCACCTGGCTTCTTATCAGGCAGCATCCGGGGCTGGCCAGGATACGCTTGAAGATCTTGAAAATTAGATTGGATCTTGGGCTTTGAAAGGCAAGCCCGCGCAAAAGGGAAATACAGGCAAAAGCCATCGCTATCCTTTGGCAGGTAATTTAATCCCTCATATTGATGTAGCCAAGCCAGAATGGGAATGGGGAGGTTACACCAAAGAGGAAATGAAGTGCAAATGGGAAATCAACAAGATTTTATTCCGTATGGACATAAATTCTGACAAGATTCCTATTTCAGCGACCTGTGTGCGCGTGTCGATTCGCCGCTGCCACAGCATGGTCTTAAACATTGAATACGCTTATTCTCGCAATCCAGTAGTTATCAGGAGAAAACTGCAAGCTGACCCTCAAAAAGTTGTCCTTTTGGATAACCTTGCTAATTACGTCTATCCCATGCCTTTGAATATGGAAGGCAGGGAAGAAGTCGGAGTTGGCAGGATCCGTTATACGCATCCGGGTAATCCCCTTGGGCTTACGATGTGGGTTTGCGGCGATCAACTGCTACGCGGCGTTGCTTTGATTGCCGTGGAAATCGCTGAGAACATCTTTTAAATAAAATAACGCGTCCTAAAATAGGGCGCGTTTTTTAATACCTTACAGGAAACCCCGTTGGAGGGAGCGGCGAGAAGCGAGCCGCGACCGAGAACGGGGATGAATGGGCTTAGCACACGAAGTGTGCTAAGCTGTTACCATGAGAATTCGGC
>DSBA01000053.1 GCA_011046145.1 Candidatus Uhrbacteria bacterium
TCTTTAAGCAAACTTTTTAAATCAAAATCTTCTATTATAGCCGCCCTTAAATTTGCCCGCAAAAGAGAATAAACAGTGCCCGCGTCTGACCAAGCGTAATTTAAAATTTCATAACTCATAGTCCCTTGCTTAACATAAAAATTATTAACATCGGTTATCTCCAATTCTCCCCTGCCCGACGGGTTTAATTCAGAAATAAAATCCCAAACTTGGCTATCATACATATAAAGGCCGACTACAGCCAAATCAGATTTAGGAGAAACTGGCTTTTCTTCAATGTCAATTATCCTATTGTTTTCGATTTGAGCCACGCCAAATCTCTGCGGATCAGAGACTTTTTTAAGAAAAATTTTCGCGCCTTTTTCTTGATTTTGAAATTCGATCAATGCCCCGGAAATATCGTCTTCAAAAATATTATCGCCCAGAATTACCACGACTTTCTCATCACCGGCAAAATCCCGGCACAAACCCAAAGCCTGGGCAATTCCACCCGCTTCTTTTTGGATAGCAAAATTAAAATTCACGCCTTTAAAATCATCATTATCCCGAAAAAGCCTTTTGAAATGGTCAGAATGCTCTATGCCGGAAACAATCATAATATCCTTTAAATTAGCTTTCAATAAAGTTTTTAAAGGATAATAAATCATCGGCTTGTTAAAAACCGGCAAAAGATGTTTGTTGGTTACAGCTGTGCAAGGATAAAGCCTGGAACCTGTACCCCCAGCTAGAATAATTCCTTTCATATTTTTTCTCGCTCTTTCAAATAATCCGCCAAAGCGTCCTGCCAATCTCTCATTGGCGGTAATTTTGTATTAATTAAAGCAGAATATTGAGGCCTTTTGGCTGGCATAGGATATACCCGGCTGTCACAAGGCTCTAATTTAACATTTAAATTCGCCAGTTCGAAAATTTTTCGGGCAAAGTCATACCAGCTAATGCCGCCTATTTTAGTCTCATTAACTGCATGGTAAATGCCAAAAGGCAAATTGTTATTTAAAATATATAAAATTTGTCTGGCTAAGTCAACCGTATAAGTCGGCTTGCCAAACTGATCATTGACGACTTTTAATTCTTTTTGCTCTTTTCCCAGTTTAATCATTGTCTCCACAAAATTTTTACCGTTTTTGCCATAAAGCCAAGAAGTGCGCAATAAATAAAATTGAGGAGCTATTAACTGTAAATCCTTTTCGCCCAACAGTTTAGATTCGCCATAAAAATTCACAGGATCAAATGCCTGAGAATTTTCTTCATAACCATCTTTATTCTGTCCGTTAAAAACATAATCCGTGGAAATATGGATCAAAATCGTCCCAGTTTTTTTAGCGGTTTGCGCTAAATAGCCTACTGCCCTATTATTAACTGCCAAAGCCAAATCTTTATTTTTTTCGCAATCGTCAACTGCAGTATACGCGGCGCAATTTATAATAAAGTCCGGGCTTAAAGCGCTTATTTTTGTTTTGACCTGGTATTCGTCAGTAATGTCAATCTCTTGCTTATCCCACAAAGCCAAATCAAAATTAGACAAGATATTAGCCAAATCTTGTCCCAACATTCCCTTAGCACCAATAATAAGAATTTTTCTTTCCATATACAACAATTTTAAAATATTTAAATTGATTTGGCAACCCAAAGCACATTGTTTTTTAAATTAAAATCATGCTATAATTTAAAATATAAACCTTAAATTTTAATCATATGCAAATAGAAAAAAAACATAAAACAAGAAAAGAACTGCTGACTGAAAAAGAAACAGCAGTCAAAAAAGCCGAAAAACCAGCCTATATCTACGAAATGATTGACTGGTGTGAAAAGATGAAAACACAAGATGATCCAATCTATAAAGAGGATTATGAAAAATTAGAAACAACTGCCACGTCAACTCTATTAAAAAGAATTGCCCAGGCGCCAAAAGCTAAAAACTGGTCAGAGGAAATAAAAACAAGGGTCAATGAGCACATTGCCAGGCTGCGTGAAATTAACAATAAAAAAATAAAAGAATTAGAAGATGAATATCTGGCTGCCCAAAAAGCTAAAGAAGATTTCAAACTAAAAAGAATAGAAGAAAAAATCAACGAATATAAATTATCTGGCGTGGATATTCTTAAAATTTATAAAAAAATAAACAAAAAAGAATAAGCCAAGATAAAAAAATTTAAATATTCAATATCTTAATAAAAAATAACAACCGGTTTTTTTATTTTTTATAAAAAAAGCCCTCTGTGCAACTAATGAATTGACATTAGACACAAAGGGCTATTCGGTAGAAAGACTGCCATTCAAAGCACCGTCAACTATGAGATGCAGAATCAAATTCTTCCACATTTCATTATCAGGAAAAAAATTTTTTACCATTACAGCTTCCCAAAAGGCCAAAATATATTCTCCTCTGCTATAATACAACAAGGCCAAAATGCCATAAGCCAATGGCAAATCCTCACGAAGATCCTTTAGCCAAAGCTCTAAATTAGCGCTGTCTAAAGGCGCGATTTCAAGCATAAGCTTTTCAAAAGACTCGTCACTAAAATTTTCAGAAAGCTTTTGAATCTTTGAAAATAAAAGAGCTTTTTTTTCCTCTGTTAACAAAGGAACCATTGTTACCATTTTATCCCACCTCCTTCCCAAGTCTGATATTTCAGTATAACCTAAATAAATAAAAATGTCAATACAAAGCCCCTTGTTTGTATAAACAAAGGGCTTAATCAGTTGAGGCAGAGCTATTTTCTTCTTCAAATTGATCCCAAGTCGCTTCATTGATGATGTCCTGCCAAACCGCCAGATGAGGAAAATGCTCGTTTGCCTTCAAAGAAAATTCTTTAGCGTTTTCAAAATCTTTAATTTCCAAATACAATTTGGCCAGCACGCCGTAAGCAACAGGCAAATTGTTTTTAGCTTGCTCCAAAAGCCAGGCCTCTATTTCTTTGAAAAAAACCTTTGCCAAAATAATTCTTATCTCCAAGCACAAAGCCTGAAAAAAATTTTCTTCAAAATGAGAATTTAATCTAACCAGTTGTTCTAACAATCTATCTTTCAATTTTTCAAACAAAAGAGCCATTTTTCCGCCTCCTTTTATGAATTGTTTTATATTTAATAATATCTAAAAAAAGTAAAAAGGTCAATATTTGTTCTTGCTTTTTTATTATAAATATGCTATAATTATAATATAAATTTAAATTATTAACTTTAAAATTATGCCTGGTTTTGAAACAATAAATCCTCAAACTCCTAACGAAAGACGAAAAATGCTTAGTTCTTTTACGCCTGCTCCGGAAAAAAATATGGCTGAAGAAATTGAAGACGAAAACATAACAGAAACACCAGTTGAAAAATTAAACGTTACCTCCTTAGCAGAAGGCGCGGCTGAAGGCCAGCAAGAGATTGCCAAGGGTTTGGCAAAATTCGAGCAATGGGAAGAAAAAATGGAAAAAGCCGAACCTGATAAATTAAAAGAATTTGTCAAATTTTGCGAAAAAGGACAGGAAAAAGATCCTTTGGTTGAAAAATACCCTGATTTAAAAACAAATTATCAAGAATTAAAGCGCAAAGCCATTGCTTTATTAGAAGAACAAGGATTGGATATAATTATAAATAATCTTAAAGAAGCTGCTAAAAAACCAGCCATAGATAAAGCTGAAGATATTGAAACAGCAATTTATGATTTAGATGCTTCCATTAAAACATGGCAAAAAAAAGCTGAAGATCCTCAAACGCTAAAAGCTGACCAAGAAAAACTCAAAAGGCTTGTTTTTGACGCTAAGCAAATACAAGCCGCCCAAATGCAATAAAAAAATTATATCTTTTAATTAACATCGAAATTGAAAAATAAAATTTTTAAAATCATGAATTTAAAAGCCAAGAAAAAAAAGATAGAAGAAATTATTGATAAATTTTCGCGAAAAATCTCTAAAATTGAATCCAAAACTCTAAAATTGAAAAAAAATATAGAAAAAGAAGAAACAGAAAAATCCATTGCTGAAGCTAAGAAAAAAATTGAAAATTTATAATTTTTTTAATTTATTTTTTATAAATCATTATGCCTAAAAATCAAAAACAAATGAAAAAAATAGTTAAGCTGCTGAATAAATTTAATAAAAAACTGAAAAAAATAGAAACACAAAGCTTAAAATTGCAGAAAAAATTAAGCAAATAATTTTTAATTATTAATAAAATCAGTTTTATGGAAATATCAACAGAAAAAAATTTGCCAACACCCGAGAAATTTATTATACCTGAAAAATTGATAGAAGACCCTGAAGCGCTTGATCAATGGGCAGTTCAGCAAAGCAGCGCTCAATTGGAAAAAGGGGCTGAAACAGCAGCAGATCTTAGCCTCACCCTTGAGACTGCAAAAAAAGCCAATAATCCAATGGCGGCAAAACAAGCCGAAAGCTTATTATCAGAAACCCATAAAGCAATAGAAGAATTTGGGCAGGAAATGGGAGCTGAAGAAGTGGAAATTCATTCTGACTGGTTAGATTCGCAAAAAAGAGAACAAAGAATAGCTAAGCTAAAAAAAGCTTTAAGCCAAAAAAAAGAAGAAGAACTAAAAGCTGGAATTGATCCTGGCAGTCCTGAAGCAGCTTCTTTGGCAGCAACTAAAATGACCGAATTGGAATATAAAGCCAGTGAACAGAAATCAAAAAAATGGGTAAAGTTTGAAAATCGTACCAAAATGATATAATTTCATTATGGTAAGATGTTCAAAATGTTTTAATAAAAAACTTTGGCAATTAAGTAATGGGCGGTTAAAATGTCGCCAATGCCGTAAA
>DSBA01000023.1 GCA_011046145.1 Candidatus Uhrbacteria bacterium
ATATTTAAAGATATAAGGCAATATTGTTATTATTTTTTAGCCTTTAACTGGGATAAGCGGGATTTTATGTCTTTAAGTTCTTCCTCTAAAATCCCTGCTTCTTCCGAAAGAATTTCGGCCTCTTCTTTTTTAGAAGGAGTAGCTGCCGGATAATATCCCCAAAATCTTCTCCAGCCTAAACCTTGTCCTTGACCGACGCCTCTGCGTCCACGAGCTTGTCCACCACCGCATGGGCCTCTGCCCCAGCCGGTTTTTGAGCCTTGCCCCAAAGGACCCATTCCATTGAAATTTGGCATAAATTTTAAATTAATAATTAATTAATATACGCATATTATGAATATATACCCATAATAAAAATTTGTCAAGCTTTTTATTCCTGACAGTTGCGGCAGGGGCTTTTCTTATTTTTTAAAACATGTTAAAATGCCTGTAAGAATTAAGCCAAGCTTAATTTTTCGTTTACTTAAATAAGATTAATTTTTGCAAAATGATTATAAATTGGCTGGGGCTTTCAGCTTTTAAAATCCAAACAAAAGACGCTGTTTTGGCAATTGATCCATATGATAAGATAGGCTTAAAAATGCCTAAATTTCAGGCGGATATACTTTTAATCAGCCATGAGCATGATGGACATAATAATCTGTCTGCCATCAAAGGCAACCCATTTTTGATTAATGGGCCTGGCGAATATGAAGTTAAAAATATTTTTATCTATGGCCTTAATGGGTTTCATGACAATAAAAATGGCTTGGAAAAAGGCAAAATAACAATGTATTTAATTGAAACAGAGGGGATTAAAATAGCTTTTTTGTCTGATATTGGCCAAGATAACTTGACAGAAGCGCAGCTGGAATTATTTGGCAACGCTGATATTTTATTGGTTCCAGTCGGTGGTTTTACTACAATTAACGGCCCTGGCGCCTCAAAAATGATCAGCCAAATACAGCCTCGCATTGTTATTCCTATGCATTATAAAATACCGGGGGTAACTCTTAAATTGGAAGGTATTGACAAATTTTTAAAGGAATTTGGCGTTGCTCAACCGGAAAAGATGGATAAATTGAAAATCGCAAAAAAAGATTTGCCGCAAGAGGAAACCAGGCTTATTATTTTAAATAAATCTTAAAATAAAAGTTTTAGATTATGCCAAAACAAAAAAACAAGAAAAAGCCAGATAGGGCAAAGCAAAAAAAAACAGCTATTAAGAAAAAAAAGCCAGCTAAGGCAAAGCAGAAAAAAATAGCAGTCAAGGGCAAAAAGATTACACAAGGAAAAACAACCTCTAAAAGCAGGCCAACAAAAAAGAAAAACCAGAGAAAATCTCCAATTAAGAAGAAAAACATAAAGAAGCCAGTTGGCAGAAAAATCCCAGTTAAAATTTTGCCAGAAGACAGCAAAGAAAGCATTTTAGGCTCTAATTTAGAATTAGACAATAAGCTTAATAGCCCTATTTCGCCTGAAAATAATGAAGCAGAACATCTTGAGCAGGAATCTGAATTGACCATGGCTGAAAGAATTACAGAATTTGAAGATTTTGATTTTGGAGAAGATTTAAATAATGATTTTAATAATATTCAGGTCGAAATAAGCCAGGCTGAAAAGGAATATTATGGTAAGGAGGCTCATATGACTCAAAAACAAAAAATTTATTTGATGTATGTCGCGGTTGGTTGTATTATGGCGGTAATTGTTAGTTTTTGGGCTTTGGCAGTAAAAAATAGCTTGGGGCAATTAGCAATCAGCAGTTTTTTAGAAGACGAAACGCAGAATTCAAGCGATGTTTGGGATTCTTTAGAAGATATAAAAAACGAGTTTGGGCAGATAGATGATTTTTTTACCCAGACAACCCAGGATTTAAAAGATTTTGAAACAGAGTCCAAGATGAAAATTATAGAAGCTCAACTTAAAAATGATATTGCTGATAAGATCAGGGAGCAGCTTGAAAGCAGCCAAGACCAAGAAGAACAAAAAGCGAATATAATTGATAATTAGTTTCAAATATTAATAAGAAATAAAGATGCCAGCAAGGAAAAAAACAAGAAAAACAGCCGGAAGAAAAAAAGTTGTTAAAAAGAAAAATTCTGCTGCCAAGCCAAATAAGAATGTCAAGAACCAGCCTTTAAACTATAAAGAAAAAAAAATAAGCAATAAGCTGGAAGAAAACGGCGGGCAAAAAATTATTAAAAAAGAGGCAACTGCGGCTGAAAATATAGAGTCGCGTTCTTTGGTTGAAGAAATGCAGGATTCTTATTTAGATTATGCCATGTCTGTAATTGTTTCCCGCGCTTTGCCGGATGTGCGCGACGGGCTTAAGCCAGTTCATCGCCGCATTTTATATGCCATGTGGGATGTTGGTTTAAAATCCACGGCTAAATTCCGCAAATCAGCGACTATCGTTGGTGAAGTTATCGGCAAATACCATCCTCATGGCGATGCTGCTGTTTATGACTCCATGGTCAGGTTGGCTCAGGATTTTTCCATGCGCTATCCTTTGGTTTGGGGGCAGGGCAATTTTGGTTCAATGGACGGAGATTCGGCGGCGGCTTATCGTTATACTGAAGCCAAATTAAAAAGTCTAGCCGAAGAGCTTCTTTTTGATATTGAAAAAGAAACAGTTGATTTTGCGCCCAATTTTGACGGCAGCCATAAAGAACCCCTGGTTTTGCCGGCCAAACTGCCCAATTTGCTTTTAAACGGCACCATGGGTATTGCCGTGGGCATGGCTACAAATATACCGCCTCATAATTTAAGCGAGCTTTGCGACGGCATAAGTTATCTTATTGATAATCCCAAAGCTTCAATTGAAGATTTGATGAAATTTGTAAAAGGGCCTGATTTCCCGACCGGAGGCATAATTTATGATATTAATGAAATTCAGAAAGCTTATGTCATGGGCAAAGGTAGTATTGTGATGCGTGGCAAAGCAGATATCCAAGAAGCGTCTGGTGGCAAGTTTAAAATAATTATTTCAGAGATTCCTTATCAAGTTAATAAAGCTACTTTGGTGGAGAAAATAGCAGATTTGGTGCGTGATAAAAAAATCAAAGATATCAAGGATTTGAGAGATGAATCTTCTAAAGAAGGAGTCAGAATAGTAATTGAACTGAAAAAAGATTCTTATCCCAAAAAAATATTAAATCAGTTATATAAATCAACCCAACTTCAGGAGACATTTCATGTCAATGCCTTGGCTTTGGTAGGCGGTTTGCAGCCCAAAGTTTTGACTTTGAAATCGATCTTGGAAGAATATATAAAGCACAGGGAAGAAGTTATCAGGCGCAGGACTGAATTTGATCTGAATAAAGCCAAAGAACGAGCTCATATTTTGGAAGGTTTGGTAAGGGCTTTGAAAAATATTGATAGTGTTATTAATACGATTAAAAAATCAAAAGATAAGGATGAAGCGAAAAATAATTTGATAAAAAAGTTTAAATTTACGGAACGGCAGACTGTCGCTATTTTAGAGATGCGCTTACAGCAATTAGCAAATTTAGAAAGGCAGAAATTAACAGACGAACTGAAGGAGATAAAAAAGTTGATAGCTGAATTGGATTCAATTTTAAAATCCAGAACTAAAGTTTTAAATATTATCAAAAAGGACTTGAAATATATCAAGGAAAAATACGGAGACGAAAGAAAGACCGAAATTGTGAAATCAGCGGTCGGAGAATTTTCAGTTAAAGATTTGATTCCTAATGAGCCGACAATTATTATTGTAACAAAAGACGGCTATATTAAGCGCTTGCCGCCCGAAACCTTTAAAACTCAGGCGCGAGGCGGAAAAGGAGTTGTGGGCTTGACTACAAAAGAAGAAGATATTGTGGAGCATTTTTTTACTACCAAAACTCATTCTGATTTGTTATTTTTTACAACTAGTGGCCGGGTTTTTCAGCTTAAAGCTTATGAGGCGCCTCAAACCACCAGGACAGCCAAAGGCCAGGCTTTGGTTAACTTTTTAAATTTGGCGCCGCATGAAAAAGTCACTTCTATTTTGGACCTGGCTGAATTGGGAGAATATAAATTTTTGGTTTTAGTAACCAGAAACGGTTTAATTAAAAAAGTGGATATTAAGGAAATTACAAAAATCAGAAAAAGCGGTTTGATTGCCATCAAATTAAAGCAAGGCGATATTTTATGGTGGGCTAAGCCGTCAACAGGCAATGATGAAATTGTTTTAGTGACAAAAAATGGCATGTCAGTTAGGTTTAAAGAAAAAGCTATTAGGCCCATGGGCAGAACAGCTGCCGGAGTCCGCGGCATTCGCTTGAAAAAAGATGATGAAGTGGTAAGAATGGATATTAATGAGAAATCAGTCAATGACAAAAATTTGGATTTACTTGTTGTCATGGAAAACGGTTATGGTAAAAGAACTTCAATTACAGAATACAGAATACAAGGCCGTGGAGGCACGGGCATTAAAACAGCCAATATTACGGACAAGACAGGTAAGATTGTCGGCGCGCGCTTGATTAATAACAAAGATTTGGATAATGATATGATTATTATTTCCGATAATGGACAGGTAATAAGATTGCCATTGAAAAGCGTCAGTCGTTTAAGCCGGTCCACGCAAGGGGTGAGGCTGATGAGATTTAAAGAAGCGAATGATAAAGTCGCGAGTATTACACTAATTTAAAAAATTTTTTCAAAAAAATCCCCCAGGAATATATCTGCTGAGGGATTTTATATTTTACTTTAATTTAGGCATTTATTTTTTAAATAATTCTCAGA
>DSBA01000030.1 GCA_011046145.1 Candidatus Uhrbacteria bacterium
AAATACAATTGAATGGTTAAATTTCTATAACTATGAAAGGATTCATTTATCCATTAATGGATTAACTCCACATGAAAAATTTATTAAAAGTGTTACCCTTGACTGTTAACTATACAACATGAAAAATTTATTAAAAGTGTTACCCTTGACTGTTAACTATACACAGGTTCTAAACAAAATGAGACTTGCATTAATTTGCAAGAATAAAGTAAAATAGGTTAAGATAAAATAATTAATAGCCTTGAGCTCTAAACTCTAAGCCCAAAGCTCCAAGCCAAAATATGCCAAACAAAAAAGAACAAAACATTCTCCAGAAATTGCCGCCCCAAAACATCGAGGCCGAACAATCATTGCTTGGCTCGCTTTTGATTGATAAAGACGCCATTATCAGAGTGGCTGACCTTGTCACTCCGCAGGATTTTTATGTTGATAAGCATCGGATTATTTTTGAAGCTATTATTGATTTATTCAGCAAGCGTGAACCAATTGATCTCCTGACTTTAGCCAACCGCTTAACTGAAAAAGAACAGCTGGAAAATATAGGCGGCCGGTCGTATTTAATTTCTTTAAGCAATATGGTGCCGACTTCAAGCCATGTTGTCAGCTACGCGGAAATAGTCCAAAAAAAATCAACCTTGCGCAGCCTGATCAAGTCAGCTTCGGAAATAGTGGAAATTGGCTATGACGAAGATGAAGATGTCAGCAGCATATTGGATAAAGCAGAACAAAAATTATTTTCAGTTTCCCAAGGCCACCAAAAACAAATGTTTGTGCCAATTACTATCATTTTAAACGATACTTTTGAAAGAATTGACGCCATACATAAAGAAAAAGGCAAACTAAGAGGCGTGCCAACCGGCTTTACTGATTTGGATAACAAATTAGCTGGCTTGCAAAAATCAGACTTAATAATTTTAGCTGCCCGGCCATCAGTTGGTAAAACAACTTTAGCCTTGGATATTGCCCGCAATGTGGCCACCCAAAATAAGGTGCCTGTCGGCATCTTTAGCTTAGAAATGTCAAAAGAACAGCTGGTTGACCGCCTGCTTTGCGCTCAAGCCAATGTTGACTTATGGAAAATGAGAACAGGAAAACTTTCAGACAGAGAGGAAGATGATGATTTTCCAAGAATAGGCCATGCTTTGGGAATTTTAGCGGAATCACCAATTTTTATTGATGATTATGCCGCAGCCAATATTATGGAAATCCGAACCAAAGCCAGGCGTTTGCAAATGGAGCATAATTTAGGCTTGATTATTATTGATTATCTTCAATTAATGGAAGGCCGATTTAGGACTGACAATCGGGTCCAGGAAATTTCAGAAATATCGCGAGGATTAAAGCAAATAGCCAAAGAATTAAACGTGCCGATTTTAGCTTTGTCTCAATTAAACCGTTCTGTAGAAACCAGAACCCCGCCTATTCCTAAACTAGCTGATTTACGCGAATCAGGCTCTATTGAACAGGACGCAGACATTGTCATGTTTATTTACCGTGAATCTGTTTACAAAAAAGATCTGGAACTTGACCGCAAAAACCTGGCAGAAATCCATATTGCCAAACACAGAAATGGACCAACAGGGTTGGTAAAGCTTTATTTTGACGAGCAAAAAGTTACCTTTAGAAACATAGAAAAAGAATTCAAATCAGCGCCCAGTGAATTGCCAAAATTAGACAATGATGAAAACCAACAAAGCTCAGGAATGCAGTTGCCCAGCTTTGGATAATAAAAAATAACCAATAATCAATCACCAAACAATAATAAATAACAAAGCTCTAATACTAAAATAAGTTTTGTTATTTTTATTTGTATTTTTAATTTATTTGATTATTAATTATTAAAAAGAAAAGAGGGCTCTCTGGGAGCTCTCTGTGTTGTTGAAATGTTTACGCGGCCTTGGCCACTGGCATGAGCGACTGTTTCAGCCGATCACCCAATTGGGACGTCTTTGCCAAGGAAACCTGCAACTTCAGCGCCTGGCGGGGGTTGATCTGTTTGAGCAGGTGCATGGCCTTGGCCTGGAAACGGGTATCGCCCTTGCCCATGGCCAACTGCTTGAAAATGGTCTCGACGCGGTCAACGTTGTTGTGATCCGCGGACTTGACCATTTTGCTCAGATGTCTGAAAGCCATCTGCTTGGTTCTGAACTTACAGCACGTGTAAAAAGTGATAAGCCGACGCTCGGCCCAGCCAATCCGACGGCGGTCGTAACGCGCCTTTTTAATGGTTCGGTGCTGCTCCATAGTCATCACCACCGGAGCAGTGAAGGTCTTCTGGACATGGTCCACGACCATGGACACGGACAGGTTCTTGCCGTTGTTGCGCAGCCTGATAGCCGCGACCAGCATCATCCCGAACACCATGACCATCGCCATCTGAACATACGTTACCATTATTATTCCTCCTTTTTTGCTAAAAAAATTGCTTTTTTGCCTAAAAATTACAATAAAAAAACATTATAGTAATAATAGCATATTTATTGATATTTGTCAATAGTGTTTGGTAATGTGCAAGGACATATGGCGGTTTTTGAAAAATTATGAAAAAATATAGTATTATGTGTACAAAACTACCTAATAACCCACTTAAAGAGCGATTAAAATGAGTTATGTCAATTATTAACAAAGAAATCAAATTAATTGATGCTGTTAAGATGTTTTTAGGTGGCAAGCAAACTTTAGAAAAATGGGTTGCGGCATACAAGCAGGAGGGAAAGGCTGGCTTAATCTCTAAATCAACAATTCTTGCTTAATATATAAATTTTCGCTAAAATATACTTAATTCTTAATCCTTAATTCTTACTGCTTACAATGTTCAACAAACTCAAACAATTTAAAGACCTTAGGGGCCAAGCAAAACAAATGCAAAGCATGCTGGCGCAGGAATCAGCTGAAGGCGAAGCAAGTTGGGGCAAAATCAAAGTTAAAATCAATGGCAACCAGGAAATTTTATCAGTGACAATTGACCCGGAATTAATTAACCAAGAAAATAGAGAAAAGCTGGAATCTGCAATCAAAGACGCAACTAATGACGCGATAAAAAAAATCCAGCGCATTATGGCTGAAAAAATGCGCCAGTCAGGAATTGACCTGTCTGGAATATCCTAATTTTAAATTATAAATTTTAAATCAATTTTTAATGTAACAATTTGAAATTCATTAATTTAACCTTGGATAAAAATCTTGAATTTAAAATTTAGCCTTTTTCCACATGATTAATTTCCCTGGGCTAACATAATTAAAATAACAAATCCCAAGCAACAAGATCCAAATAAATTTCAAATTGCAAACACTAAATAATAAACCCTTTACCACTTAGAATTTGATTGTTGTAATTTATTTGTTATTTGTAATTTGCTATTTGGTGCTTAAAACCTTATGATCCATTTTCCCAAACCAATTCAAAACCTCATTGAGCAATTTTGTAAGCTGCCGGGCATAGGTCCTAAAACTGCAGAGCGCCTAGTTTTTGCTTTTTTAAAATGGCCGCAAAAAAACAAACAAGAATTTGCCGATGCTTTTTCAGAAATTAACGGCTCAATAATCCATTGTGAGCATTGCTTTAATATTTCAGAAAAAAATCCTTGCTCTATTTGCGCTGATAAGGCCAGGGACAGGGCTAAAATCTGTGTTGTGGCAGAACCTCATGATTTGGCAGCGATTGAGAACACAGATGAATTTAAAGGCCTTTACCATGTTTTAGGAGGCGTGTTAGAACCGCTTTATGGTGTTACACCTGACAAGTTAAGAATTAACGAACTTTTAGCCAAGGTGCAAAAAAACAATATCTCTGAAATCATTCTGGCTTTTAATCCTGATATGGAAGGCGAAGCCACTATGATTTATTTAAAAAACATACTTCAGCCTTTTAAAAAAATACAAATTACCAGACTGGCCCGCGGCATGCCAGTTGGTTCTGACCTGGAATACACAGATGAAATTACTCTAACTAATGCTTTAAAAAACAGACGAGAAATATAAAAATCCCCAAATTTACCTTTGGGGATTTTTATTTAAGCAATGGATTCGATTTTTACTAACGTCTTATTTTGGCGGTGACCTAATTTTCTTTTATATCTGACTTTTGCCTTGTATTTGATAACAGTAATTTTTTTATCCTTGTATTGCTTTTCGATCAAGCCGGAAACCTTAGCGCCTTTAACCAAGGGATCGCCGATTTTAATATCAGAGCTTTTTTCATCAGCAATTAATAAAACGTCTTTAAAGTCTATTTTCTTGCCTTCTTGGCTTTCAAGTTTTTCGATTTGAATTTTATCGCCTTCAGCAACTTTGTATTGCTTGCCTCCGGTCTTGATTACTGCAATTTTAGACATATTGGTATATAGGTTAGCTGAACCATTAATTTATAAACATTAATTACACGAATATTCAATCATTTGTGCTTATTCGTGAAATAGATTCGTGGTTCAATAATCATTAATAAATATGTAAATATATTACCTGAAGTACTTAAATTTGTCAAATAATGTACTGTTGCAGAGTTAAAGTTACCTTTTGTGGATAAGTAATGTTATTTAAAGATTCAAACAATGTGGCTGTAATTTTTTGTTGAGGTGTCATCCTATTCATACCAAAACCGCCATGCC
>DSBA01000092.1 GCA_011046145.1 Candidatus Uhrbacteria bacterium
GTGTTGATGTTACGGCTGAAATATCGCCGCCGAATTCTCATGAGTAGCGGAGCAAAGGAAACCCCGCATGAAAAAAACCGACCCGTTAGGGGCGGTTTTTTGAGTGCGGGGAGGACGTCATTACGGCAGGGTTATTTCGCTTGTTATTTCGTTCTGGCTTTGGCTGGCAATGTCCAGGAAAAAGCCATAAATTCGGCTGGTTTCAAAAGTTTCGCTATAAGGATCATAAGACGTAATCCTTAGTGCTAGAGGTTCTGGGATGTTATAGCTGTAGCTTATTTTCTTGATGTCTTCAAAGTAAACCCAGAATGAAGCGATTTTAAAGTCAGCTTCATAGCCGCTTGGCGCCGGCCTTAAAACAAAAAGTTCAACATAAAGCCAATTAACACTAAGATTATCACAGTAGAGATTGTTTCCGCTTTGGTCATAGATGTCACTTGGCGCATATTGTCCGGATAGATGGCATTGGCCGCCATTGGTAATGGGCAATTGCACATGCCAGCCTGTTTTATGACCAGTAAGGACAACAGCAATCTTGCCTTCGCGCAAAACAGCCTGGCCAATAAAATCAGGCTCTATGCCTAAAAAATTGCCCCAAAACACAGAAGCCGGACCTTGCCATATTCTTATTTCAACTTTATGGCCTTTTTTAAAAGAAAGGTTGTACTTGTTATCTTCGCTGCCTGGCCAAGTGATTATGTCACCGGAAAGCACGGAATTATTTGAAAGATTATAGACAGTGGCACGGATTACGGTATTGTTGCGATTGATTAAAGTGAGCTTTTTTTCATCAAAATCAAAGACAAAATTTACGCCTGCCAGGCGGGCAATGCCTATGCTTTCATCTTCCTCCTCCGCATTGTCGCAGGCAAAGTTGAAAATTAGAAGATTGACAAGGAACAAGAGTAAAAAGATCTTTTTCATTTTTTCCTCCTTTTTGGACTGTTTTTTGTTTTTAAAATAGCATTTTTTCAGAGAAAAGTCAAGTTTTTGCGTTCCGGACTTGCAGAAAATTTCAACTTGTATTAAAATAAATTTATTAACCGGATTTGGTTATCTTTTTATTATAGGAGCTATGGGAAAAAGATGAAGAAGAGGATACGGAGAGGAAGAAGATAAAAAGAGCATAAATCATATTTATATTTTTTTAGTTTATCATTCTATCTATTGTCTTATTTACTATATACAACACTACATACACTCTAAAATTTTTTTAAAATTATGATCCGCAAAACCAGTACAATCAGTCCTCGCAACAAAGTTCGTCTTTTGATTGTTTTAATTTTAATACTCTCAATTTTATTGGGTTTTTTGGATTATCCGAAAGTTTGGAATAATTCCGCTGCTTGGCTTAACAGCAAGATACCTTTAAATTTACCTCATTATGTTGATTTGCCTTTTAGATTAGGCCTTGATTTGCAAGGAGGAACCCATTTGGTTTATCAGGCTGATGTTTCCCAAGTGCCAAACAAAGAACAGATAGACGCAGTTGAGGGCGTGCGGGATGTAATTGAAAAAAGGGTTAATGCTTTTGGCGTGGCAGAACCTTTGGTGCAGACAACAAAAGTCGGAGATCATTACCGTGTTATTGTGGAATTGGCAGGCATTAAGGATGTTAATATGGCGATCCAGATGATTGGGGAAACTCCTCTTTTAGAATTTAAAGAAGAAGCAATAGAAGAGCCGGTATTAACCGAAGAGCAAGCAAAAGAATTAGAAGATTATAATAAAAAAGCTAAAAATAAAGCAGAGGATATTTTAGGCGAAGTTAAAAAAAATCCCGATAGTTTTGCTGAAATAGCGCGTGAAAAATCAGAAGATTTTATGACTAAAGAAATTGGCGGCGATTTAGGATTTGTAGTTGATGGCCATGCTCATAGCGAATTTTTTCAGCCGCTTGTAAATTTGAATCCGGGCGAGATTTATAATAAGGTGCTGGAAAACGGCGAAGGCCATAATATTTTAAAAAGAGGGGAATCAGGTTTTGAAAAACAAATTAAAGCTAATCATTTATTAATTTGTTTTGAGGAAGCGGTTTATTGCGAGAGCGGATTGTCTAAAAAAGAAGCCCGCAAAAAAATTGAAGAATTAAAAGAACAAGCTACTCCGGAAAATTTTATTGAATTGGCCAAGGCTAATTCAACTGAGCCTGGGGCTGATGTCAGCGGCGGAGATTTGGGCTATTTTGGCCGGGATATGATGGTCCCTGAATTTGAAGAAGCGGCTTTTGCCATGAGCGTGGGTGAAATTTCCGATATTGTAGAAACTCAATTCGGCTACCATTTGATTTATAAATCTGATGAAAAAGAAGAGCCGGCCATTCAAATTTTTAGAATTTTGATAGCTAAAAAAACTTCAGCTGATATTTTACCGCAGGACGAGTTTGTTTATACTGGCCTGACCGGCAAACAATTAAAGCGCGCCCAGGTTAGTTTTAATCCTAATACTAATGAGCCCGAAGTTAATTTGGAATTTAATAGCGAGGGTACAGAACTTTTTGCTGAAATAACAGGTCGCAATGTGGGCAAAATTGTCGGCATATTTTTGGATGGAGAAGCAATTAGCTTGCCGAGAGTTAATGAAAAAATTACTGGCGGCAGCGCAGTTATTACTGGCAGATTTACTTTAGATGAGGCTAAAACTTTGGTCAGGCGTTTGAATGCCGGCGCTTTGCCAGTACCCATTGAATTGGTTTCCCAGCAGACAATCGGCGCCAGCTTGGGCCAAGAATCATTGAAATTAAGCGTAGAAGCAGCTATTTTGGGTTTAATTTTAGTGGCTTTGTTTATGATTATATATTATCGTTTGCCGGGATTTATCGCTGTAATCGCTTTATTAATTTATGGGATTTTTGTTTTAGCTATTTTCAAATTAATTCCCGTGACTTTGACATTGGCAGGCATTGCCGGCTTTATACTTTCTTTGGGCATGGCAGTTGACGCTAATGTTTTGATTTTTGAAAGAATGAAAGAAGAGTTAAAATTAGGCAAGCCATTGGGTTCTGCATTAGACGAGGGGTTTAGGCGCGCCTGGCCTTCGATCCGCGACGGAAATTTTTCCACTTTGATTACTTGCGTGATTTTGTACTGGTTTGGCACTAGCTTTATTCAGGGTTTTGCGTTAACTTTATTTATCGGTGTAGTGATTTCAATGCTTTCAGCTTTATTTATAACTAAAACTATTTTGCACTTTGTTATTGCTTGGAATTTTGTCAATAAAAGCAACTGGCTGTTTTTATATAAGAAAAAGATTGAGACTTATGAAAATAATTAATCAAAGAAAAATATTTTTAACAGTTTCGGGCATATTAATCCTGGCTGCTGTTTTAATTTGGATTGCCTGGGGTTTAAGATTAGGCATTGATTTTACGGGCGGCAGCTTGCTGGAAATTGAATACTTGGCTGAAAGGCCCTCTGTTGTTGAGGTCACTGAACTTTTAGCTGAATTTAAGTTAGAAGGTTTGAATATTCAGCCTACAAATGACGAGGGTTATATTTTAAGGTTTAAAGAAATTGATGAGCAGACTCACCAGCAGATTTTAGACAAATTAGGGGGTGAGAGCCATGAAGAATCAGAGGCAACAGACAATAATTTAAAAATAGAAGCTTTGGGCGAAGGAGATGAGAGTATTAAGGTTAGCGGCATTAAGGTTTTTACTGATGAAAAAAATGGCCAGGCAGGTATTATTGAAAAAAGGTTTGAATCAATTGGTCCGTCTATTGGCAAAGAATTGCAATCCAAATCAATTTGGGCTGTTTTATTTGTGATTATTGCTATAATTTTGTATATTGCCTGGGCATTCCGCAAGGTTTCTTATCCGGTCACTTCTTGGAAATATGGGGTGGTGGCAATTATCGCTTTGTTTCATGATATTTTGATTACCATCGGCTTATTTGTTTTTTTAGGCAGATATTTGGGCTTTGAGGTTAATACTCCTTTTGTGGCTGCTTTGCTGACAATTTTGGGTTATTCGGTCAATGATACCATTGTTATTTTTGACAGAATCAGGGAAAATCTACACCGTTATGAAGGCGAATTTGAAGAAATTGTTGATAAAAGTGTCAGAGAAGCAATTACCCGTTCAGTTAATACTGCGTTGACCACTGAATTTGTTTTGCTGTCAATTTTATTCTTTGGCGGCGCAACTATCCGCGATTTTGTTTTAACTTTGGCAATTGGTATATTTTTAGGCACTTATTCTTCCATCTTTATTGCTTCGCCGCTTTTAGTTATTTGGCAGAAATTAGACTGGAGACTAAAAAAGAGCTAATTTTAGTTTAATTTATTGATTTTAATATAACGCTTTATTTGATTATTATTTTGGGTAAAGTCCGATTTTCGGACCAATTAATCGTTAATAATTAGCTTATATAAGCGTTTTTCCTGTTCTTTTAAATTTAAATTTCTGTTATTATATCTCCAGACGTATTCTCCTAGA
>DSBA01000005.1 GCA_011046145.1 Candidatus Uhrbacteria bacterium
ATTTTACCTTATCTTATGCTTTTGTTGATGTTTATCCAAAAGAGGCGGAAGTTTCAACTGATTTTAATTTTGTTGTTTTGGAATCTCCAGAGGCAGTCAGCCCGGCCGAAGGTATTTTTAGCGGTGAAATTATTAATAAGGAGCTTTCAGGCGAAAAGACTTTTACCACAACAGGGCAAAAGCAGGTTTTGGGCGATACAGTAGGCCAAGTCAGGATTTTTAATAATTTATCAACAGATCAAGTATTGATCGCCACAACCAGGCTTTTAACCCCAGATGGAATTTTATTTAGGCTTAAAAATAGGGTTAATGTGCCTGCCCGGGGTAGTTTAATGGCTGAAGTTTATCCAGACGATCCGAGCCAGGCACTAGCCAGCGCCGGCACGAAATTTACAATTCCTGGCTTGAGCCAAAATTTACAGGAACTTGTTTATGCCGAAACAGAAGAAGATTTCCAACCAAGCGGCAGGTTTGTCACAGCTGTTTCCCAAGAAGAAATGGATCAGGCTTTGGCTGATTTTTTGGAGGAATTAGCTTTACAGATTTTTGGCCATGTTGAGGCTGCCAAAGCCAAAATTTTAAGCAGGCAGATTTTAGAAACAGAATTTAGCAATAAGCCTGGTGATGAGGTGGAAGAATATTCTTTAAAATTAACAATGCTGGTGACAGGAGTTGTTTTTGATGAACAGCCTGTTAAATTTTTTGCCGAGAATATTCTGGAAGGGCTTATTCCCAATGATAAAGAATTACTGGCGACAAACAGCGATAATCTTATTTATGAAATTGAGACCCATAATTTGGATAATCAGCTGGCTCAGATAAAAAGCTCTATAAAAGGCGTGGCAATTATTAGCGAAGACAGTCCGATTTTAGCTAAAGACAAACTAAGCTCATTAAATTTTGAGGAAATTAAATCGTATTTGGAAAATTTTGAGGATATTGAAAAGGTTGAAATCGGTTTTTTCCCGTCCTGGCTGAAAAAAATGCCGTTTTTTCAGGATCATATAATAATCAGAGTAATAAAATAAAAAAATATGGAAAAACAAGAGTTAGGGGGATTTCAGGTAGAAAAAAAACAAGAAAATCCATTATCTAAAGTTGAGAATTTTTGCTGTGCTTGGGAAGGGGGGAACATAGTTTCTTTTGGCAATAGCTTTTTAGTGGAAAGATTGGACAAAAAAGGGGAGCAAATCGGGATTTATGTTTTTAACAATAAAGGGGAATTAGTTGAATTTAATATGGGCGAGGGCTTATCAAAAATGGATGAGTTGATAAAAGATTTGAATAATCAAGGAATTAAAATTGATGTTATAGAAATAGAAAATTCAAACCTGGAGGGTTCTCGGCTCGCTGAATAAAACAAAGCTCTTGACATTGCTTTTTAAAAAAATTAAGATTAAATTGTCTCTAAATAAAAAGTGATTGAAACGGCCACCAACCGTTTAGCCGCTTTTAGCGGTTCAAGCAGCCGTAAAACGCTTGCTAAGCTTTTAGGGACAATAATTAAGCTGTCCTCTGTTTTAAGAAAATTAGAGGAAACTTGGGTGGAACCGCCTGTAAAAAAACAGGTCCCAAGACGATGATTTTTATTGAGATTTTATCGTTTTGAGACCTGTTTTTTAATGACCAATAACCAATACCCAAATTTTAAATAAATTTTGATATTGGATATTAGAAATTATAAATTATTTGGTGATTGGTTATTGATTATTAATATAAAAAATATGTCAACTGAAAAAAAACAATCCAATTTAGACATCATGCGCCATTCAGCTAGCCATGTGATGGCAGCCGCGGTTAAACAGATTTATGGCGATAAAGTTAAGTTTGCTATCGGACCAACAATCGAAGATGGTTTTTATTATGATTTTGATTTAGGCGAACAAACTTTTTCCCAAGCCGATTTAAAGGAAATTGAAAAAAAAATGAAGCATATTGTTAAGCAAAATTTAAAATTTGCAAGAGAGGACGTTAGTATCAAGGATGCTTTTGAAAAAGTTAAAGATCAGCCTTATAAACAGGAATTAATTAAGGAATTGGAAAAAGAAGGCAATAAAAAGGTTAGTTTTTATAAACTAGGCGAGATTTTTGAAGATTTATGTTCTGGACCTCACCTTGAATCTTCAGGCAAAATCGGACCGTTTAAGCTTATGAAAGTGGCAGGCGCATATTGGCGAGGCGATGAAAACAATAAAATGCTGCAAAGGATCTACGGGACTGCTTTTGCAACTAAAGAAGAACTTGACGAGCATTTAAAAATGCTTGAAGAAGCTGAAAAAAGAGATCATCGTAAAATCGGCAAAGAGTTAGATTTGTTTACTTTTTCCGATTTGGTCGGTCCGGGTTTGCCGCTTTTTGCGCCCAAAGGTGTGGCAATTATTGATGAATTGAAAAAACACATTGAAGAGGTCTGCCGTTCTTATGGTTTTGAAAAGGTCATGACTCCGCATCTTGCTAAAATAGATTTGTATGAAATTTCCGGGCATGCTACTAAATTTAGCGAAGAATTATTTCACGTAACTTCAAGCCGCGGCCATGATTTAGTCTTAAAACCTGTTCAGTGCCCTCATCAAACCCAGATTTATGCCTCGCATAAGCGTTCATATAAGGATTTGCCGATCAGGTATATGGAATCAGAAAAACAATATCGGGCTGAAAAAGCAGGCGAAGTCGGTGGTTTAAATAGGGTCTATGCCATTACAGTAGAAGATGGGCATTCTTTTTGCCGGGTAGATCAGGTTAAACAGGAAGTAATTAATATGGTTAATATTATTAGAGATTTTTACAGAGCCTTGGGCTTATGGGGCAATCATTGGGTGTCATTATCTGTCAGGGATTATTCTGATTTCAGCAAATATATAGGCGAGGAAAAAGACTGGGATATCTGCGAAAAAATGTTGCAGGAAGTTTCAGATGAAATGGGTTTGAAAGCAAAAAAATGCGAAGGCGAGGCTGCTTTATATGGGCCAAAACTGGATTTTATGTTTAAGGATGCCATTGGCAAGGAAATTCAGATTCCGACTGTGCAGCTGGATTTTGCCACGCCTAAAAAATTTAATCTAGTTTATACCAATGAAAAAGGCAAGGAAGAAAATCCTGTAATGGTGCACCGAGCCGTACTGGGTTCTTATGAGCGGTTTCTCGTTTTGCTGATTGAACATTTTGCCGGCGCTTTTCCTGTCTGGTTATCTCCAATTCAGGTTAAAATAATTAATATTGGCGCTGATCATAAAAAATATTGCCAGGAAGTTGATGAGCGGTTACGAACGCAGGGTATTCGCATGGAGCTTGATTTAGCTAATGAAACTGTTTCTAATAAAATCCGTAAAGGTGAAAAAGATAAAATTCCTTATATTTTGGTTATTGGCGATAAAGAAGTTAAAAATAAAGAAGTGGCAGTTAGAAAAAGAAGTGAAGGCGATTTGGGTCCGCAAAAAGTTGATAAATTTATTGAGCAAATTAAAAAAGAAATTGAGGATAAAATAATATAATTATTTGAATTTATGCCCTGTTTTAGCAGGCAATTTGCCCGCTAAAGCGGGGTGTATTTATTATAATCATGAAATACTTTATTCAAATATTCGGTTGCCAAATGAATTATTCCGATGCTGAACGTTTTGCCGCCAAATTAGAAGAGATAGGCTATCAAAAGGCTTCTGATGGCAAAAAAGCTGATTTAATTGTGTTGATAACCTGTTCTGTGCGCAAATCAGCCGAGGATCGGGTTTATGGAGCGATTAATAATTACCGTAAAAAGAAACTTTATCCCAAGTTGAAAAAAATTATTTTAAGCGGTTGCATGGCTTTGCGCCCGGAAGTTGTTAAAAAAAATGATAAGGCCGATATATTTATGGACATTAGGGACCTCAACCGGTTGCCAGAATTATTGAACACAAAAATTGAACAACCCAAGAATCAATTTGAATCTTATTTTTTCATTAAACCAAAGTATCAAAGCAAGTTTTCTGCTTATGTGCCAATCATGACCGGTTGTAATAATTTTTGCGCTTATTGCGTGGTGCCTTATGTCAGGGGCAGGGAAGAATCACGTCAGCCAGAAAAAATTATTGCCGAAGTTAAAGATTTGCTAAAAAATGATTATAAAGAAATTTTTTTACTGGGCCAAAATGTGAATTCTTACAGTCCTAAGCCCAAAATTCAGAGCTCAAAGCTAATTAAGGATTTCCCTGATTTATTGGAACAAATAGCCAAATTACCAGGTGGATTTTGGATTAGATTTTTAACCAGCCATCCTAAGGATTTATCAGATAAATTAATAAAAGTAATTGCCAAATACAATAAAATAACCAAATATATAAATTTAGCAGTTCAGTCTGGTGA
>DSBA01000067.1 GCA_011046145.1 Candidatus Uhrbacteria bacterium
GCCTATACCATTTAAATCGTTCTTCCCTTGTATATTTTGTCTTATTCATATGCTTAAATTTAATAGTTAACATGTGTTACCCTTAAGTATACTATCTGTAACCCCTTGGTGTTAACTATACATATATTTGACAAAAAATTGTAATTTGTCTAAACTGAAATAAATTCAAGGAGGTTCATTAAAATGCAGGGAAAAGAAGACGCAAATCTTAAAAATAATTATAAACAAAAAAAATGCGTGGTTTTAGGTCTTTTGCTTAAACAAAACAAAATTCTCTTAGTTCAAACCCCTCGAGGCAAAATTTATTTGCCTGGAGGCGAATCCAAAATTCCACCCAAACAAAGGGAAAAAAGCTTGCAAAAAAATGTTTATAAAAAAACAGGAATTGAAGTTCAAATAGAAGGATTAAGAGGATTGCGCTTGCTAAACGGCAAAAAAATATTTATCTATGATTTAGCCGAAAAGCCATCTTCTGAAAAAGCGGAAAAAAACAAATGGCAACAATCCCACGGATATCAGGCTCTTTGGCTTACAATCGAAGAAATAAAAAAGAATAAAGCTGTTACTAATTATATCAAAACACTTATTAATGACCTTTTAAATGAACCCTTGATTTCAATCAAAGCCCTTGCTTAAGGGCTTTTTTTATTTTTCCTCTCTTGCCAAAAACCATTGCAAAGACTTGTATTTTATATAAATTTTAAGTTATCGCCCAAGAACCAAAAATCTAAAATCTTAAAACATTATCTTATTTTCTAATAGTTATCAAGATTTTCTCCCCGTTTATTTCTAATCCTTCCTTGCCTTGATCCTCAATCAATTTTTTAGTTAAAGTATTGGCCTTGATTTCTTCGCCAAATTTTTCTAATGTTTTCTTGAGAGTCTTTGATTTCGTTTTATAACTCAATTCAATCAAATCATTAATAGACAGTCCTTTTTCTTTTCTTAAAAAATTAATCTGGCGAACTAATTCCCGAGCATGACCTTCTAATTTTAAATCTTCAGAAATTTCAAGATCTAAACACACTTTATAATTTTCATCAGCGCCGGTTTCAAAATTTTTATCTGAAGGGAATTTATCAGTCAACTCTATATTCTTAACATTTACTTCGTCTTTAATTAAAAAAAACAATTCCTCGGGCAATGATTTTTTAGTTATATAAAGCCTGCTTAAAGGCCGCCTTATTTTTATTCCGGCCTTTGCCCTCACAGCCAAAGCTTGCTCAATAATTTTCCTTGCTGACTCCATTTGTTCGAGCAAGCGGGTATTTATCAATTCAACTGCTACTTCTGGCCAGTCTTCCAAATGCACGCTTTCCTTGTTTCCTTTTAATTTTTGATAAATTTCCTCACTGACAAAAGGCATAAAAGGAGCGCAAACCTTGCATAAATTAAGCAAAACATAATGCATGGTAGCCAAAGCCTGCTTTTTATCATTTTCATTGCTGCTTTTAAAACGCTCTCTGCTTCTCCTTAAATACCAGGTGGAAAGCTCATTAATAAATTCCGCTATGGGACGGGCGGCCTTGGTTAAATCAAAAACCTCCATTTGCTTGGTCGTCTCATTAATTAATAAATTAAGCTTGGCAACAATCCATTTATCGAGAACATTTTCTAAATTTTCAGGCGCAAAATCCCTATCAAATTTAACTGAATCTCCATAAAGGCTATAAAAGCTGTAAATATTATTTAAAAGCATAACTGTTTTACGCAATGTTTCTTCAACCATCCGGTCAGAAAAGCGATAATCTTCGCCAATCGGCGTAGAAGTCAGCAAAAAATATCGCAAAGCATCAACTCCCAATTTGTCAAATAAAACATTCAGCTCGGTATAATTTTTCAATTTTTTAGAAAGTTTTTTCCCGTCTTCAGCTAAAATTAAGCCATTAACTATAACATTTTTAAAAGCCGGCTGGTTGAATAAAGCTGTCGCCAAAACATGCAAAGTATAAAACCAGCCGCGAGTTTGGTCTAAGCCTTCGGCAATAAAATCAGCCGGGAAACCTGATTCAAATTTCTCCTTATTTTCAAAAGGATAATGATATTGGGCATAAGGCATTGACCCTGATTCAAACCAACAATCAAAAACTTCTTCTGTTCTTTTCATTTCCCCGCCACAGGAACATTTAAACCTAATCATATCAATATAGGGACGATGGAAATCTTTAATTTCTTCATTTTCCAATTCTGCTCTGGAACCGACCACCTTTATCTGGTCGCATTCTTCGCATTGCCAAACTGGCAAAGGCGCGCCCCAAAATCTATTCCTAGAAATATTCCAGTCTTTAACGCCCTCCAGCCATTTACCAAATCTACCTGTTTTCAAATGGTCTGGCACCCAGCGAATACCTTGATGCTCGCTGCCATTAGGATCTTTTAATTTAATCTGAAGATTATTTTTAACTAATTTATCTTGGATTTTAGTCACTGCCACATACCAGGCATCGAGCGCATAATAAATCAAGGGACTGTCGCAACGCCAACAAAAAGGATAATCATGTTCTATTTTTTCTCCCACTTCTGAAATTAAAATATTATTATTTTTTAAATATTCAATAATGCCAAGGTCAGCGTCTTTAACAAACTGGCCGGCCCAGTCTTTAACTTCTGATTTAAACTTGCCTTCCAAATCAACCGACATGATAAGCGGTAAATTATTTTCTTCTCCTGCTTTCATATCATCTTCGCCAAAAGCCGGCGCAATATGCACAATACCTGTGCCATCCTCAACCGTAACAAAATCACCGGCAATTACACGCCAGGCCTTTTTATCAACCTTATCAATATAGTAATTAAAAACAGGCTCATATTCCCAGCCGACTAATTTATTGCCTTTATAAATCTCCACCATCTCGTAATCTTTAAAATATTTTTCTATCACTTCTAATCGAGGCTTGGCAATGATTAAAAACTCATTATTAATTTTTATTTTTGCATAATCAATATCCTTGCCGACTGCCAAAGCTACATTAGCAGGCAAAGTCCAAGGGGTAGTAGTCCAGACCAAAAAATAAGTATTATCTTGACCTTTAATTTTTAATTTAAAATAAATTGAAGGGTCAGGCACTTTTAGATAATTTAAATTAACTTCAAAGTTTGACAATGGCGTGCCGCAACGAGGGCAATAAGGTGAAACGCGATAACCTTTATAAACAAAACCCTTATTAAATAATTCTTTAAAAGCCCACCAAACAGATTCAATATACTCATTATTCATTGTTGCATATTGATTCTCGTAATTGGCCCAACGCCCCATGCGCTTAAAAATTTCTTTCCATTCATCTACACAACGAAAAACCGAATCTGCGCAAGCCTGATTGAAAATTTTTATGCTTTCATATTCATCTTTACCTAATGCCAAAATTTCTTTTTTAGATTTAATTTTCTTTTCTTTTTCAATTAAATTTTCTACTGGCAAGCCATGGCAATCCCAGCCCACTGTGCGTTCAACTTTATAACCGCGCATTGTCCAATAACGGGTAACCGTGTCTTTTAGGGTTGAGGCTAAAACATGCCCATAATGCGGCGAACCAGTGGCAAAAGGCGGACCGTCATAAAATGAAAAAACCGACGCTGATTCGCGCTGTTTGATAGACTTCTCAAAAATTTTATTATCTTCCCAAAATTTTATTAATTCCTCTTCTTTTTGGGTAAATTGTGATTTTTTAGGCATATTTTTTAGTTTTACATTATAATGTTACAAATACTTAATATTAGTATATTAGCAATAGATTAACAAATTAGTATCAACTAATTCGTATCCCCATTTTAGCGAAAATTACTTAAAAAGTCAAAAATAATAACCTTATTTTAATTGTAAATTATAATAGAGTTGTTTACACTTTTCAAACAAAAAGAGGTCAGTTAAAATAGTTGGTAAGAAGAAGCTAACTAATTAACTAAACCTCTTTTCGTATGCATAAAAACACTAGACTGTTGCCTTTTATAAGAAAGGCAATATATTCAAATTGGCAGCATGGCCAATCTATTAATAGTTTAGCACGAGAGTATAAAGTTTCAAGACCAACTATCTATAAAGTGATCGAAAGAGCTAAATTACGTAATTTCGAGAACAGAAAAAGTGTAAATTATCGGTTTAAAACTATTGAATATGGGTTAAGGAAGTTAAGTAAAACAGAAGCAAAACTACAAAAAAGAATTGATCGATTATCGATTAAGCGTTATGAAAAGGATTATCCAGGAGAAATGGTGCATTTTGATACTAAAAGACTACCATTAATTCAA
>DSBA01000008.1 GCA_011046145.1 Candidatus Uhrbacteria bacterium
AGGCATGGCGGTTTTGGTATGAATAGGATGACACCTCAACAAAAAATTACAGCCACATTGTTTGGATCTTTAAATAACATAACTTATCCACAAAAGGTAACTTTAATTCTGCAACAGTACAATATTTGCCTAAAAAAACAAAAAATATTATAATATAGCTAAGCTTTATTGTTATTTAAAAATTACTTTAATTAATATAATTTAATAATTAATTTTTTGCTGCTCGGTTTTTAAAACCAAGCGCAAAGAAAGGCTTAAAATCATGAAAAAAGGATTAATCAAAGCAGCGATTTTCACAGCTGTTTTCAGCCTTGTAGCGCTTCCTTTGATGGCTAACGCAGTTACTATAGACGTAGGCTTAAGCTATGCAACCGAAACCGGTCTTGGTACCAAGGATATCAGGGAAACAATTGCCAGCATTATCAATGTTGCCATGGGACTTTTGGGCATTGTTGCTGTTGTCATTATTCTGCTAGGCGGCTTTAAATGGATGACTGCTGCGGGAAACGAGGAAAAAGTTGGCGAGGCTAAAAAACTGCTGGTAGCCGGCATTATTGGCCTGGTTATTATCCTGACTTCTTATGCGATTGCTACTTTTGTTGTAAGCTCTATTTTGAACGCGACCTAATAAATTTAAAGGGCAGGGCAAATGCCCTGCCCTTTAAAACGGTTTTTAAAAATTCATTTTTATGCTTAAAAATATCAAATATTCTATCATACTTGTTGCCCTTGCCGGCTTTCCTTTTAAAAAAATATTGGCTGGCTATGGCTTGGAAGAAGCTGGCCAAACAGCCCAGTTGCCTTTTAGAACTGGCGATGCCGGAACCAATATAGCCACTTTACTGGGCAGATTTGCCGGCGCAGCTCTGGCTTTAAGCGGCTCTATTTTTCTTTTTCTCATTATTTATGGCGGCATAATGATTTTGACTTCAGCCGGCAACCAGGAAAAAGTAGACAAGGGTAAAAATATTATTATCTGGGCAATTATCGGCGCCTTAATTTTAGGCGGCGCATATGCTATTACCAGCCTGGTTTTTGGCATTTTTGCCGGCAAATAAACTCTCATCTTAACATCTAAAATGAAAAAAAACTTTTATTTAATTACCCTTTTTTTTCTTATCTGCCTTGTTTTAATCAGCATCTTGCCCCAAACAAGCCTGGCTTATGGTTTTTCAGATATCACTAACTTTTATGGGAAAACAGGCACCGAAGCCGGCTTGCAGCAAAAACAAGCTGAACCAATAATTGCCGGCTTAATTAAAGCTTTTTTAACTTTAGTTGGCGCCCTTTTTGTTGTTTTATTTATTTATGCCGGGGTTGTCTGGCTAACTTCCGCAGGCAATGAAGAAAAAATCGGCACTGCTAAAAAAACCATGAGTTACGCGGTCATGGGTCTTTTTGTCATTGTCGCTGCTTACTCCATTACATTTTTTATTACTCTGGCAATTGAAAGCAGCCCGCAACAAGAAGGTCCAGCTGGCACTGAAACTAATGACTGCAATGAAGCTGGCGGCGCTTGCACTACCCAGGGTGGTTGCTTGGCAGTGACAGGCGCGGAAATAAACTTAGATTTATCTTTTGCCTGCGCCGAAGGTCAAGTCTGCTGCATCTATGGCTATGAACCGCCAGTTGCCCGTAACTGCTCTGAATGCGGCCAAGGAGCATACGCTATCTGCGATGCTATTGAATGCAAGGGCATTAAAGCCTCCTGTGTTTTCTGCCCAGGCTATGTTGGCGGCCAATGTTTTGATAATATGGATACATGCCAAAACCAATGCCCTGATCCTGAACTTTGTTATTAAACGCTTGAAAAATTACTTATGAAAAAAACTAAAATAATTTTAATAATCATAACAATTTTACTGGTCTTTAATCTTTTTACTCCTGCCAGCCTGGCCGGGCTGAAATTTGGGGATGCCACGCGTTTAATGGGCAAAACCTCTGCTGAAGCAGGGGTGGTCAGAGGCAGCTTGCCTGGCATTGCTGCCAGCATAATCCAATTTTTACTCGGCTTGGTCGGAATCATTTTTTTTATTTTATTCCTTTATGGCGGCTTTGCCTGGATGACTGCCGGCGGCAGCGAAGAAAAAATAATTAAAGCTAAAAAAATTATTATTAATGCGGTGATTGGCCTGGCCATTGTTATTTTGGCTTATTCAATTACTTATTTTATTGCCAGCGCTCTGGAAGCTACTCCGGCTACAAACCAATAAAAAACTCAAAAATTTTTTATGAAAAAATTTTTTATTATTTGCTTAATTATTGCCTTTTTTCTCTCGCTTGGCTTTGGCTTTGAAGCCCAAGCGCAATCAAAATTTTTACAAGGCTTAACCAATACAGGCCAACAAGTAGATATTTATGCGGGAGGCCCTCTCCCCTTGTCTGTTTATGTTGCTAATATAGTCAAAGGCCTTTTAACTTTACTAGGCATTGTTTTTGTTGGCTTGCTTGTTTATGGCGGATTTACTTATATGACTTCCAGGGGCAATGAAGAAAAAATAAATAAAAGCAAAGGCACCCTTAAAGCCGCTGTTATTGGCATATTTTTAATAATTTCAGGCTATACCATAACTTATTTTATTGCCGCCACTCTGGAAGGTCCTGGCGAAAATGGCCGGCCATTTTACCGAGAGGACTGTGAAAATCCAGGTTATGTTGATTATAATTCATTAAATTGCTGTTATTATCGCGCCCAGGTTTTTAATCAATATGACCCCTACTGCTGCAATAATTATAAAGACTTTTGCCGGAGCTTTTTTAGCCAATGCGGAAAAACAGCAATTGAACAATGCCCTGACCGCTAAATAAAAAATGGGCAATAAACTTTACTTATGATTTATTTTTTTATCCTATGAAGCAAAAAAAACTTATACTGATCTTTAGTTTTAGCGCTTTTTTGTTATTTGCTTTTGTTGCGCCTGTTTTTGCCGGCAGTATTACTGGCCAAATTGAATCTTTTGGCGGGCAAATCGGCGCCAGCCGCCAAAACCTGCCTGAATTTATTGCCTTGATCATAAGGTCTTTATTGGGAATAATAGGCCTGATTTTCTTTATTATTATCCTTTACGGAGGCTGGCTCTATATGACATCCCAGGGAGCTGAAGACAAAATTAAAAAAGCCAAAGAAACTTTAACAACAGCTATTATTGGCCTGATCATAATTTTTGCAGCCTATGCCATTGCCAGTTTTGTCACCAGCGCCATTATTAACAGCAGCGGAGCAACAGGCACTTATCCTAGCGGCTCAACGCCCGGAACAGTTGAAGGAGAGGGAATGTAATTAAAAATTAAAAAATATTCTCATAAAAAGAGGGACAGGTTTTACCCTGTCCCTTTATGTTGCGGGAAAGTCATTTTATTTAGGACGAATTCTTTCCACAAAATCCACCCACTCGTTCAGAAAATCCGAATGAGCATCCTGCCTTGTCATGGAGTACTTCCGCTTCACTGTTGCCACCGACGCTCCGGTTTGCATATTGTAAACTCTTAAGTAGTACTCAACCTCGGGAAAAACCGCAACACGCGCAGCCTCCTTAGGGCCTATGCGCAAAATAGTTGTTGGGGTTCTTTGCCCTTGGGGCGTAATTTCCACTCTCACCGGATAGTTAAAATAGTTTTCAATTACCCCCTGAAGAGGTTTGTTGTACTCACCAGGATTACCGACAAAACGACAGCCTCCGTCTGGAGTAAACTCTACTGTGCCGCTCGGATTGGCCCGAATAGCTTCAGCGCAAGCAGGCAAAACCCCATGTGAGTAATCCTGCTCCATCAAGGCGCCTTGATCTCCACGCGATTGAACCATTTCTTTGGCCACGCGCGGGTCGTTTGTTTTAACCTCCATGCCCGGCGTCTTGATTCGGGTGGCGCAAGAAACGCAAATCAAGGCCAACAAAATCACCAACAAGCCCCAGCCTGCCATTTTGACTGTTTTCATCTTTTCCTCCTTTCCGCGTTCAGCGGTTTTTTTGCTTAAAAAGACCAAATTATTGTTATTTCCAAACACTATATAACAAAATAACTATTCTTATAGAATAGCATATTTTAACTCTCTTGTCAATAGAAAAGGGTAATGTGCAAGGACATTTGGCGGTTTTTTCCTAGTTAATATAAACTGGGTAAATGAGTATAAATATGCCAAAAACAATTAAAGATGAACGATTACGCTGGATTTTACCAATAATTAACAAG
>DSBA01000087.1 GCA_011046145.1 Candidatus Uhrbacteria bacterium
CTATATTGCTAATTTTGATTATTGGCATGATTTTAATTGCGATTTTAACGCCTTTTATAATCATTATTGTAATTATAAACAATCCCTCAATTGCCATAGGACTTTTTTGGTAAAAAAGTATCTCTTTTTTAAAAAAATTATAATTATTAAATAATTTTAAAAAAATATGAACCCAAAATTAAAAAAAATTATTATCATCAGCGGCCTAGCCATCCTTATTATCATTATTGGCCTGCTCATTTATTTCCTATTTTTCCGACCAATCACAGAACCTGTGCCGATTGTCACGCCAATACCGCCTGTTGTTCCGCCAGAGTTTCCGCCTTTAGAGCCTGCTGTGCCCATTACTCTGCCGCCTGGCCTTGATCTTTTGCCGGAAATGCCTCCTGAAATGCTAATACCTCCTACGCCTGAAATCCCGGGACCGCTTGTTTCTTTTGAGGCAACCGGGGGCATAACTTCTTTCCAGACGCTTGAATCAAATCCGGTTAAAAACCCGACCTTGGCTGCCAATGGCAGGGACCTGATTTATTATGAACCACAGACTGGATTTTTTTACAGCATTACTCCAGATGGCGAAAAAAAATTCTTTTCTGACACGGCTTTTAAAAACGTGGAAACAGTCACCTGGTCGCCAAACAACCAAAAAGCTGTTTTAGAATATCCTGACGGCTCCAATATTATTTATGATTTTGCCAAAAAAGCTTCTGTTACGCTTCCGGCCCATTGGAAAGACTTTACATTTTCCAATGACAGCGCCCAAATAGCCTTTAAAGACATGAGGATGGATCCTGAAAACAGGTTTATTTCCATTACTGACACTAATGGCGGAGCTTACCGCCAAATAGAAAGACTGGGCAACCAAGATGAAAATGTCCACATATCCTGGGCGCCTAATGATAAATACGTGGCATTATTTATTGACTCAATTGACGGCTCGCGCAGCGAAGTTTATCCAATCGGCTTTTACGGCGAAAACTACAGAAAGTTTACTGTGGAAGGCAGGGACTTGCGCTTTGAATGGTCGCCGTCCGGAGACAAGCTTCTTTATAGCGTCCATAATGTCCGCTCTGATTACAAGCCTACCTTATGGATAGTCAATACCAGCCCAGAACTTTTAGCCACTGGCCGCAATAAATTAGAAATTAATACCTGGGCGGACAAATGCACTTTTGCTTCAGAAAGAACCGCCTATTGCGCCGTGCCTCGCCAACTTGAAGCCGGCACAGGATTTCGGCCGGATCTGGCAAGCAATGTGCCTGATGATTTTTATAAAATAGACATTGTTTCCGGCACCAAAGAGCTTATGGCTCAGCCTCTTTTTCCCACAACCGTTAATAAAATGATTATCAGCCAAGATGGCAAAAGCCTTTACTGGCTGGATCTAAATACTGGCCAGATTAATAAAATGAATCTCTAATCATATGAAAGAAAAAAAAGAAAGAACTAAGCAGCAAAAACAAAAAATATATTTTGTTTATTTTCTTGGCGGGTCTATTATTGTGATCATAATTTTTGCTTTTATTATTATTGGCAGTTTTTGGGATTATTGGTCACAATTGCGGAGAATTGAAAATTTTTACAAAAACCAAGCCCTGACTTTAACCCAAAAATTTCCGCAAATAAACCCCGGAGACCCTGTTAAGGGCGAATTTACAGCCAAAGTTACTATTTTTGAATACAGTGATTTTTTCTGCCCTGCTTGCCAGGTTCTGCTAAAAGACTTAACTGAAATAGAAAAATTTTACGGCAATAGGGTAAAATTTGTTTATAAAGGACTGCCAATAACTTTACATCCGGAAAACAGAATATCCATAAACGTTGTTTATTGCGCCCATGAACAAAACCAATTTTGGCAATATAAAGAACTGCTTGGCAAAGATCCTTTGCTCTTAAATAAGCAAAAATATCTGGAATATGCCCAGAAACTGGGGCTGAATCTGGAAAATTTTAATGCCTGCCTTGATTCTAAAAAATACGAAGTTCTTATTAACCAAAACATGTCCGACGCTTTAAGCCTGCAAATTACGAGCGTGCCGACTGTTTATGTCAATAAGCAAAAGCTGGAAGGCTTTATTGATTTCAATTCTTTAAAAAAAGCTATTGATAAAGAATTGCTTTAAATTGCTTTATTTAAATCCTAAATTTTAAACAATTTAAACTTAACATTTGAAAATAAAATTATTATGTCCTCAAAACGCAAATCATTTTTATCAGCTTTTTTAATTTTAACCTTCTCTTTTTTTCTGTTTGTTTCTTTGGCGCAAGTCTCTTTGGCTCAGCAAAGCGATTTAATCCTCAAGCTCCAGCAGCCTTTTGGCGAACTGGCGCGGGAAATGAAAATAACCAGCGAATCAATTGGCGAGTATATCAGGGCAATTTATGTTTTTGGTTCAGCTGCCATAATTATTTTTGCCATTGTCGCTGTCATGTTCGGCGGTATCCAATGGCTTACAGCCGGTGGCAATCCGCAAGGCATTAGCAATGCCAAAAACACTATTATTAAAGCCATGCTCGGTCTTTTTATCGCTATTTTTGCTGTTTATCTCCTGGAAACAATCAGCCCCTATACAGTCACTTTTAAGCCAATAGATGTCGAGGTAATAAAACCAATTATTTGCTGCCAAATTAATAGCGGCTATAAAATTCTTGAAAAAGAAGAATGCACACAACAAAAAGGCACAGAGGCTGATATGGTTAATTGTCAGACGGGAACAGTTTGCGATAGAGATGGTGAAGTGCAATGCGGTCAAACATATGACGGAGAATGTATTGGGAAAAAATGCGATGATAAAACATTAACATGTATTCAACTAAATGGTAACTCTTATAAATGCGACAAATGTCTGCCTGAAAATTCTGTATGTAATGCTGATTCTGAATGCTGTACTGGCCATTGCGAGGGCGCTGAAACCGGTGGGATTGGCACTTGCAAACAAGGCGCTTTTGGACAGCATTGCACAGCCAGTAAACCTTGTCCTCCTGGATTTATCTGTGAAACTAATTGGCGAAATCGTTGCACAAAAGGCGGAGTGGGGGTGTCCTGCTCAAAAGACAGCGAGTGTGCTACTGGGGTTTGTTTTATGCCTTTTTGGAGATCAAATCGTTGTAGCGCAAGGGTTAGTTGGGCTCGCTGTATAAATGATAGCCAATGCCCGGCTGATCATACTTGTAAAGACCAATTTAGATATTGCAACCCAACTTATCCCACTTATTTACAACCCTATACTGATTATAAATGTAAAACATATCCCTCTTGGGCAGACGTTACAGGTGTTAAAATGTGCATACCAAATGATGTAAAATGTGTCTGCGATTGTTCAAATAATACTGATTGCAAAGATGTTACCTATAATGGCACTCCCGCCCCCTACTGTTATACCGGTGGGTATAATTATTGTTCTGCCGGGACATTGGCTACTCTCTGTAATAAAAATAGTGACTGCGTTAGTGGCTATTGCAATACTAATGGTTCAAATATGTGCACCCAAGGCCAAGTCGGAGAGGGTTGTGATAAAGATAATCAATGTTCTACTGGCAGATGCCATGAACAACATTGCGTCCCTTATGATTTTTCTGGCTAGCAAAACCACAATTAATTTTTAGAACTAACATGCCCCACGGATTAAAATTTTCATTATCTCTTTATTCATAGCCGCTAAAACGCTTAGTAAAAAAACTAGGCGTTTTTATTTACCTCAAAGCAATTATTTGCTAAGATGATATTGTAAAAATTCTAAGCGCTAAATACTAAATTCTAAACAAGTTTTAATCTCAAATAACATAAATTCAAAACATTGTTTAAAATTTATAAGTTATGCTTTAAAAAAACAAAAACAAAAATAAAATCATGGATGAATTTTTTAAAAATAAATATCGGGTAGCGTCAACACGACTGCCAGCTTGGGATTATGCCTGGCCAGCTATGTATTATGTGACAATTTGTGTTAAGGATATGGCCTGTTGTTTTGGA
>DSBA01000065.1 GCA_011046145.1 Candidatus Uhrbacteria bacterium
CTGGCAAGAACATTTACCAGATATTGGCTGAAAAATCAGGTTATGATCCAAAAGAAATCAAGCCGGTTGATTTGGTTAAAAAAGACCAGATTGTTAATCTGGATGTTGGTCTGGATAAGGCTTGAAGTTTTAATGTTTTAACATAAAAAAAGCCACCCCTTTTCGGGCGGCTTTTGAATTTCGGCAAAGGCTGGATTTTTTTCAGCTTTATTGTTATAATTAATTTATCTTAAAATTTTAGCTCTAAGCCCAGAGCCCAAAGCCCAGAGCTTGGAGCTTTGAGTTTAGGGCTTTTTAACTATATAAATCATGTCAATATTAAACAGGATTTTAGGCGATCCTAATAAAAAAGTTATTGCTAAAATGCAGCCTCTTGTTGACAAAATTAATGCTTTGGAAAAAAAATTTGAATCTTTGTCAGATGAAGAGTTGCAGAATAAAACTCAAGAATTTAAAGATTATTTGGCCAAAGGCCATACTTTGGATGATTTTTTAGTTGAAGCGTTTGCTGTTGTGCGCGAAGCGGCTAAAAGGGTTTTAGGCCAGCGGCATTACGATGTCCAGCTGATTGGAGCAATGGTTTTGCATCAGGGCCAGATTGCGGAAATGAAAACCGGTGAAGGGAAAACATTAACTTCAACCTTGGCAATTTATTTAAATGCCTTGGAAGGCAAAGGCGTGCATGTGGTAACAGTTAACGATTATTTGGCTCGGCGCGACTGCGCCTGGATGGGTCAGATTTTTAATTTTTTAGGTTTGACTACCGGCTGTATCCAAAATGAAAGAATTACTTATGTTTATGATTCCACGGTTAAGGCTGATAAAGCTGATAATTCAGAAGAAACGCTTAAAATTTTCAAAGTTGACATGGATAATTTGCGTTTGGTGGAAAACAGGAAACAAGCTTATGAGTGCGATATTATTTATGGCACTAATAATGAATTTGGCTTTGATTATTTGCGCGATAACATGGTTTATAATTTAAAAGATAAAACGCAGAGGGATTTGCGTTATGCCATTATTGATGAAGTCGATAGTATTTTAATTGATGAAGCGCGGACTCCTTTGATTATTTCCGCGCCTGACACCCAGCCAGCCGAGGCATATTATAAGTTTGCCAGGATTATTAGGATTTTAAAAGAAAATGTTGATTATAATATTGATGAAAAGATGCGTTCAGCGACTTTTACTGAAGAAGGACAGGAAAAAATTGCCAAACAATTGGGTTTTGATCCGTGGGTAAAGATGGATTATGAAACAACTTTTCATTTGGAAGCTGCTTTGAAGGCTTATGCTTTATATAAGAGAGAAAGAGAATACGTGGTTAAAGACGGAGAGGTTGTTATAGTCGATGAGTTTACAGGCCGCTTAATGCCTGGCCGGCGCTATTCAGAAGGTATTCACCAGGCCATTGAAGCTAAGGAAAATTTACAAATTCAAAAAGAGAGCAGGACTTTGGCAACCATTACTTTTCAGAATTTATTTCGCCTTTATGATAAACTGGCTGGCATGACTGGTACTGCCGTGACTGAAGCTGAAGAGTTTTTCAAAATTTACAAATTAGAAGTAGTTGAAATACCGACTAATAAGCCAATGGTCAGGAAAGACCTTAATGATTTGATCTATAAAAATGAAAAAGCGAAATTTGAAGCTGTAATTAAGGATATAAAAAAAAGGCAAGAAATCGGCCAGCCGGTTTTGCTTGGCACAATTTCCATTGAAAAAAATGAATTATTGGGCAGGTTTTTGGAAAAAGAAGGCATAAAGCATAATATTTTAAATGCTAAAAATCATGCAAAAGAAGCTGAATTTATTGCCCAGGCAGGGAAAATAGGAGCGGTTACTTTAGCGACTAATATGGCTGGCCGCGGCGTTGATATTATTTTGGGCGGCAATCCCCCCGATGTAGAAGAAGCTAAAAAGGTCAAAGAATTAGGAGGCTTGCATGTGATAGGCACGGAAAGACACGAAGCGCGGCGTATTGATAACCAGTTGCGGGGACGTTCAGGCCGTCAGGGCGATCCTGGCTCATCCCAGTTTTATGTTTCCCTGGAAGACGATTTAATGAGGATTTTCGGATCAGATAGGATCAAAAGGATTATGGAAACATTGCGTGTGCCAGAGGATATGCCGATTGAAAATAAATTCATTTCCAAATCTTTGGAGCAAGCGCAGAAAAAAGTTGAAGGCAATAATTTTGATATCCGCAAACATCTGGTTGAATATGACGATGTGATTAATAAGCATCGCAATGTTATTTATGCCAAAAGAAAAGAAGTTTTGGAAATTGCGGAAAATTTTAAAACAAATGTGGTTTTGAGCGACCGGATTTTTGAATATATTGAGGCGGAATTAGAACAGGTGGTTTTATTCCATACGGCTGGAGATAATGAAAAAGATTGGAATATTAAGGAAATATACGAGGTTGCCAGTACAATTTTTCCTATTAGCGAATCGGACAAAATTGAATTGCATGAGATCAGAAAAATCGCCGGCAGCAGGGCAGAGGATGCTGAGGCTCGCACAAAAATTATTGATTATTTAATTTCTTTGGCCCATAAAGCCTATGAAAATTTGAAGGAGCGGATTAATGATCCTGATTTAATTAAAGAAATTGAAAAAAGCGTTTTATTGCGCTCTATTGACCAATATTGGGTTTTGCACTTAGAAGCTATTAATCATTTGCGCACAGGTATTGGCCTGGCTGGTTATGGACAGCGCGATCCTTTGGTGGAATACAAAAAAGAGGCTTATCGGCTATTTAACGAATTATTAAATTTAATTCAAAAACAGGTTGTTTACAGCATTTTTAAAGTTGGTTTTGTCCAGCAAATGGCGCCAAGTGTTGTGGCTCAGGCAAAGGAATTTTTAGGGGCTAAAAAAACAATGGAAAAAGATTCATCGTCTTTTCATGCTAAGCCCGGAGAATCAGTTTACGGCAATCAAGCAGAACGAGTACAAAATGTAGTCAAGAAAAGAGGAGAATATGATGGCCAAAAAGTCGGCCGTAATGACCCTTGCCCTTGCGGCTCTGGAAAAAAATTTAAAAAATGCCACGGGGCATAAGTCAGTTTGTAGTAATAAGTAATGCCACGGGGTTTAACTCGGGCGAAAACGGCTTGTAAAATTTTACAGGAGGCTTTAGCCTCCGTATTGTTAACGGGGACTAATGTCCCCTATAATAAATATTCAGCCGTTTTCGCCCATCAATTTTATACTTGTTAATATGCAAATTAGCCAATATATTAAAGAATATACTTGTGGTAAGCGGATTTTTTTTATTGATGTTATATCTGAAATTATAGAATTTTTAGTAGAAGTGATTAAATTTAATAAAACAGGCATTAAAGAAGAATTTGAAGATGTTTTGCATTTTTTGCAATTATGGCTGTATTACCGCTTTGGCCTTGATAGTGAAATTTGGCGGATAACCAGAAATTCGGTTAAGAAATTTATGGACAGAAAATTAGTTTGGAATAAAATTTACACCTTTGTCGGCTTGCCGGAAAATGTTTCCGGCTATGTGGGCAATTATAATAAAATAAAAAAGGTTGTAAACCATTTGCAGAAATTTGATATCAGCCGAGAAAAGGCTGAAGCAGCTTTTAATAAAATTGTATTAGGAAGATGACGGAAATAATTTTTTGAAAAATAAAACATGCCCGCGCAAATCATTTGCGCGGGCATGTTTTTTAATACCTTACAGGAAACCCCGTTGGAGGGAGCGGCGAGAAGCGAGCCGCGACCGAGAACGGGGATGAATGGGCTTAGCACACGAAGTGTGCTAAGCTGTTACCATGAGAATTCGGC
>DSBA01000016.1 GCA_011046145.1 Candidatus Uhrbacteria bacterium
AATAGTTAACATGTGTTACCCTTAAGTATACTATCTGTAACCCCTTGGTGTTAACTATACAACCTCTTGACCTGTCTTGACAGCCATGATAGAATGTCTTTAATTAGTGCTTCAATTTAAAATTCTAAAATTCTAATTATTTTATTATGGCTAAAAAAGATAAGATCGTAATAAAGGGCGCCAGAGTCCACAATTTAAAAGATATTAATGTTGAAATTCCAAAAAATAAATTAGTGGTTATTACTGGTCTTTCTGGTTGCGGTAAATCTTCTTTGGCTTTTGATACGATTTTTGCCGAGGGTCAGCGCCAATACGTTGAATCATTGTCTTCTTATGCCCGCCAGTTTATCGGCGTGATGGATAAGCCGGATGTTGATCAGATTGAAGGGCTTTCGCCGGTGATTGCCATTGATCAAAAATCAACTTCTAATAATCCCCGTTCAACTGTTGGAACTATCACGGAGATTTATGATTATCTCCGTCTTTTATTTGCCAGAATTGGCATTGTTCATTGCCCAGTTTGCGGGCAGGAAATAAAAAAATTAGGGATAGGAGAAATTATTGAAAAAATTTTGGAGCTGCCCAAACAATCCAGGATTACGGTTTTATCTCCGATTGTCATCGCTAAAAAAGGGAAGCTTGACCATTTGATTAAAAAAATGAAAAAAGCCAATTTTTACCAGTTACAGCTTGATAAAAAAATATATAGCATTAAAGAATTGGAAACTTTGCTTATTGATGAAGAAAAGGAACACGACTTGGATGTTGTGATTGACCATGTTTTTGTAGAAAAAACCAGGCCTGAAAAATTAAGCCAAAGCCCCCTTTATCTGGCGATTAAGCAGGCTTTGGATTTGTCAAACGGCATGGTTAAAATTTTACGCAAAGACAATCAGGAAGAATATATTTATTCCCAGCATTTGCATTGCCCTAAATGCGATATCAATTTGCCGGAAATAGAATTACGCAGTTTTTCTTTTAATTCACCGGTCGGCGCTTGTCCTAAGTGTATGGGATTGGGCGTACGCTTGGAAATAGATCCGGAATTGGTTGTTTTTAACCCGCGCTTAACAATTGAGGAAGGCGCAATTAAAGTTTGGATTCGCTTGACTTCTAACCAACCTTTGCAGCATAAAATAATTACGGCAATGGCCAAGGCCAAAAAAGCCCCCCTTAATAAGCCAGTTGATAAAATGAAAAAAGAGGATTTGGCTTTAATACTTTATGGCACGGGCGAGGATGAATACGATGTGGCTGGAAAAAATTATAAATTTGAAGGCATAATCCCTTTTTTGGAAAAGAAATACAGGGAAACAGATTCTGACTATGTGCATAAGGAGATTGAAGATTATATGCGGGAAATTATTTGTCCCGAATGTCAGGGGAAAAGATTAAAGCCTGAAAATTTAGCTGTAAAAATTTTGGATAAAAATATAGCTGATTTAGTCAATTTGGATTTACAGGCTCTTTTGACTTGGTTTTTAGATTTGGAAAAAAATTCTAAAAATAGTAATGGCAAAAAAGGATTAAATGAAAGAGAATATAAAATAGCTGAACAATTAATTAAGGAAATTAAGCGTCGTTTGGAATATCTGATTGCTGTTTCTCTTGATTATCTGACTTTGGATCGCAGCGCCACAACTTTGGCAGGCGGCGAAGCGCAAAGGATCCGTTTGGCAAAACAAATATCCTCGTCTTTGACAGAGATAATTTATGTTTTGGATGAACCGTCGATTGGTTTGCATCAAAGAGACAACCATCGTTTAATAGAGACTTTAAAAAAATTAAGGGATATGGGCAATACTGTGATTGTGGTTGAGCACGATCAGGCCATAATGGAAGCTGCTGACGCAGTAATTGATATGGGACCTGGCGCCGGAGAATATGGCGGTAAAATAGTTGATATTGGTCTCATAGAAAAAATTAAAAAAAATAAAGAATCTTTGACAGGCTTATATTTGTCCGGCAAGTATAAAATTGAAACGAGAAAAAATTATCGTAAAGGCAATAACAAATTTTTAACTATTAAAGGCGCGACTGCCAATAATTTAAAAAATATTGACGTTAAATTTCCTTTAGGCAAGTTTATCGCTGTTTCTGGCGTTTCTGGTTCTGGCAAATCAACATTAATTACTGATATTTTATCTAAAGCTTTGGCCAAGCAATTTTATCGGGCAAAAGAACAGCCTTTGCCACATAAAGAAATAATAGGCTTTAATAATTTAGATAAAGTGATTACTGTTGATCAGTCGCCGATCGGCCGCACCCCGCGTTCCAACCCGGCAACTTATACAGGCGTTTTTACTTATATCCGCGATTTATTTACGCAGATTCCTGAAGCTAAGATGCGCGGTTTTGACGCGGGTAAATTCAGTTTTAATGTGGTTGGCGGCCGCTGTGAAACTTGCGCCGGCGAGGGGTTGGTCAAAATTGAAATGCAGTTTTTACCCGATGTTTATGTTGAATGCGAAGAATGCCATGGCACCCGCTATATTAAGGAAACTTTGGAAATACATTACAAAGGCAAAAATATTTCTGATATTTTAAATATGCCAATTGAAGAAGCAAAAAGATTTTTTTCAGATATTCCCATTATCCATGAAAAATTAACAATTCTTTATGATGTTGGTTTGGGGTATTTGAAATTAGGCCAGCCAGCCACGACTTTATCCGGCGGTGAAGCCCAGCGCGTTAAATTGGCCACTGAACTTTCTCGCCGGGCAACCGGCAAAACTTTATATATTTTAGATGAACCAACCACTGGCTTGCATTTTGATGATATCAACCGTTTATTGGCTGTTTTGCATAAATTGGTTGATAAGGGCAATACGGTTTTAGTCATTGAGCATAATTTAGATATTATAAAACAAGCTGACTGGGTGATTGATATGGGGCCGGAAGGCGGGGACAAGGGCGGTAAGATTGTGGCCCAGGGTACGCCAAAAGATATTGTTAAGGCAAAAACAAGTTATACTGGGCAGTTTTTGAAAAAGATGATTTGATTAGAATGTTATATGAGGTTATATAAAGTTTTATGAGGTTATATGAAGTTATATAAGGTTGCAGGGCGAAAATGCCCGTCTTGATATTACAGGAGGCTTTAGCCTCCGGACGACCACGGGGACTAAAATCCCCTATAATATTTTAAGGGCATTTTCGCCCTTGGAAAATTGAAAAATCAAAATTCATTAGGAGGGAAAAGTGGCACCAGCATATTTTAGAAGAGATGATTTGGTTATAACTTCTGACGGTGATGTGGAGGATTTTGACCCAAAAGTCATTGAAGTAGCCAGAAAAGAAGTGGCTGAAAGAGTCAGTTTTTGGGCAAGGCATTGCCAAAAGGTTGGTTGTGATAATTGCACTCTGCCGGCTTGTCCAGTGAGTGACCAGGGATGAAAAAGCAGTTAGGAGGCAAAGCTATGGTTAAAGAAAATAGCGTTTCTGTCGGACAAACAGTAATCCCCATGGATTTGCGCGATAAATGTCCAAAATGCAGAAAAGGAAAGCTGGATGTCGGCATCAAAACCTGGGATGAGACGCAGCATAAATGGATTTTCGTATTTAAATGCGACAATCCTGAATGCGGTTATTCTTATCAACAATAAAAATAGAAAAAACAAGGCGAGGCGCGAGCTTCGCCTTTTTAATACCTTACAGGAAACCCCGTTGGAGGGAGCGGCGAGAAGCGAGCCGCGACCGAGAACGGGGATGAATGGGCTTAGCACACGAAGTGTGCTAAGCTGTTACCATGAGAATTCGGC
>DSBA01000057.1 GCA_011046145.1 Candidatus Uhrbacteria bacterium
AAACCTATCTGATTTGGTATAAAATAAAATTACATCGTGTTGAGTACCCAGACCTTTTGATTGCGCCTTAGGACTATTTGATCTTTTCCATATAATTTCATTTCTAAAATTTGTTTTACCAAAAATCGCATCTAAAATAATCTTTAAATAATGGCTGGCTGTCGGGTCGCAATGAAGATATATGCTACCGGTTTTCTTTAGTACTCTATGCAATTCAATTAAACGAACAGTCATCATGGTCAAATAGGCCAGCATGTCATTGGGGCCAACTAATTTTTCCAAGGCTTGCATCAAACTGGAAATATCTTCATTTGTTTCCCTCACCAAATGATCATAAGTTGCTTTTGAGTCGGCCGTCCAGTGCCATGTATCCTCAAAAGCATGCACTTGAGCTGGGCTTTCCTGCATACCTTCTTTAAATAAAACATTATAACTTCTATTGGAATTAAAAGGCGGATCTAGATATATTAGATCAAAAGTTTCGTCAGGGATTTTCTTCCGTAAAATTTCTAAATTGTCACCGAAAAATAGGGTTCTATTTTGCATAATATTTATATTAATTATGCTTTCATCTTAGCAGTATTTTAATTGTATTTCAATATAGATTTATTTGACTAATTTTTTCAAAAACATACCGGTATAACTCCCTTTTATTTTAGCTACTTGTTCTGGGGTGCCTTGAGCGATTAATTCACCGCCTTGATCACCACCTTCTGGGCCAAGATCAATAATCCAGTCCGCAGTTTTAATTACGTCTAAATTATGTTCAATCACAATCACAGAATTACCTTTATCAACTAAACGATTTAAAACTTCTAATAATTTTTTTATATCATCAAAATGTAAGCCAGTTGTTGGTTCATCTAAAATATATAAAGTTTTACCAGTGGCTCTTTTGCCTAATTCAGCAGCTAGCTTAATTCTTTGCGCTTCTCCGCCAGATAAAGTTGTGGCTGGCTGACCTAATTTTATATAACCCAAGCCAACATCAAAAAGTAATTGTAATTTATCTGCAATCAAAGGAATATCTTTAAAAAATTCCAAGACTTCTTCAACTGTCATGTCAAGCACATCAGCAATGTTTTTATTTTTAAAATGGACTTCTAATGTTTCCCGATTATAACGTTTGCCTTTGCATTTTTCACACTCCACATAAACATCCGGCAAAAAGTGCATCTCAATTTTTATCACCCCGTCGCCTTCACAATTTTCACAGCGTCCGCCTCGCACATTAAAAGAAAATCGACCAGGCTTATAGCCACGGACTTTAGCTTCTGCTGTTTGAGAAAATAAATCCCGGATATCTCCAAAAACCTTGGTATAAGTTGCCGGATTAGAACGCGGAGTGCGGCCAATCGGAGACTGGTTAATAATAATTGCCTTATCAACATAACCGACATTATTTAATTTTTCATGCTTGCCTGGCAATTCTTTAGAATGATAAAGCCGTTTGGCGATTTCCTTATACAAAGTTTCATTAACCAGCGTTGATTTGCCAGAACCTGAAACGCCGGTAATGCAAGTAAAAACATGCAAGGGAAATTTAACCCTGATTTGTTTTAAATTATTGGCTTTGGCACCGAAAATTTCTAAATAATCTGACCAAGACCTTCGTTTTTTAGACAATTCAATTCGTTTACTACCGTTTAAATACTGGGCAGTTAAAGAATTTTTTACTTTGCGAACCTGATCAACTGTACCAGCAGCCACAATTCTACCGCCATGAATGCCAGTGCCTGGACCCAAATCAACTAAAAAATCAGATTGCTCCATTGTTTCTTTGTCATGTTCAACTACAATTACGGTATTACCTAAATCCCGCAAATATTTCAAGGTGGCAATTAATTTTTTATTATCTCGCTGATGCAAGCCAATTGAAGGTTCATCTAAAATATATAAAACTCCGCGCAGTTCTGAACCGATTTGTGTTGCCAAACGAATTCTTTGCGCTTCACCGCCGGATAAAGTGCCTGCGCTGCGGCTTAAAGTTAAATAATCCAAGCCCACATTGATTAAAAAATCTAATCGACTTTTTAATTCTTTGATAATCTGTTCTGCGATTTTAGTTTGCGTGGCAGATAATTTTAAACTGCTAATAAAACTTAAACAATCTTTAATATTTAAATCAGTTACTTCAATGATATTAAATTTATCGATTGTCACGGCCAGACTTTCTAGCCTCAATCTTTTGCCCTGGCAAACCGGGCAGGGTTTATTACGCATATAACGGGCCATCTCGCTTCGACGCCATTCAGAATCTGTTTGTTTGTATAACCTTTCCAATTGAGAAATTGCGCCTTCAAAATATCCTTCCCATGCATATTCAGCTTTTGAACTGCGTGACTTTAAATGAAAATCAACTTTTTCTTGAGAACCGTAAAGTAAAATATTTTTAATTTTTTGAGGCAAATTTTCATACGGAGTATCAAGATCAAAATTATATTTATCCGCCAAAGCTTCCAGTTTTTGACCTTGAAAACCAAATATCTGATTTTTCCAAGGTTTAATTGCTCCTTCATTTAAACTTAATTCCGGATTAGGCACCACTAAGTCTGCGGCAAATTCCTGCATAAAACCCAGGCCATGACATTTTGGACAAGCGCCAAACGGCGAATTAAAGGAAAACATACGCGGCTGGATTTCTTCAAAATTAATGCCGCATTTAGCGCAAGCTAAACGAGTATTAAATAAAATTTCACTTCCATTAATTTTCACCATAATAATGCCTTCCTGGCTAATATCAATCGCCGTTTCCAATGAATCAAATAAACGCGATTTGTTTTCTGAATTAACTTTAAGCGAATCAACAACTACTTCAATGGCGTGTTTTTCATATTTAGCTAATTTAACCTGGCTCGGCAAATTATAAATTTTGCCATCAACCCTGGCCTTGGCATAACCTTGTTTAAACAAATTATCAACTAATTTTTCATAAGTGCCCTTTCTGCCTCGTACTAAAGAAGCTAAAATTTCAATCTGCTGGCCATTAGCTTCTTTATAAACTCTGTCAAAAATTGTTTGCACATCCTGCGAAGAAATTTCAGCTCCGCATTTGGGACAATGAGGCTGGCCAATCCTAGCAAATAATAATCTCAAATAATCATAAATTTCAGTTACCGTGCCTACTGTTGAACGCGGATTTCTAGAAGTTGATTTTTGTTCAATTGAAATTGCAGGTGACAAACCTTTAATTGAATCAACATGGGGCTTATTCATAATACCTAAAAACTGCCTAGCATAAGCTGACAAACTTTCTACATAACGGCGCTGGCCTTCGGCATATAAAGTATCAAAAGCTAAAGAAGACTTGCCAGAACCGGAAACTCCTGTAATCACAATAAAATCATTGATCGGCAGATCCAAATCAATATTTTGTAAGTTATGTTCACGGGCGCCTCTGATTTGGATATACTCCTTGTTCTGATTGGATTTGTTTTTATTCATAAATTTATTATTAGCTCTGAGCTTAGGGCCATGGGCTGAGATACCCCCTAAGCCCAAAATTAAACAGAAAAAGACCGGATTTTTCAGCCATAACCCTGCCTGGAAAAATTTATTTAATTATCTTTAATAATATCAAGATCTTTAATAATATCAAGGCAATTCAAGACTGTCAAAATATGTACTGTTGCAGAATTAAAGTTACCTTTTGTGGATAAGTTATGTTATTTAAAGATCCAAACAATGTGGCTGTAATTTTTTGTTGAGGTGTCATCCTATTCA
>DSBA01000010.1 GCA_011046145.1 Candidatus Uhrbacteria bacterium
CAATATTACCATCACAATAAACAAAATCAACAAGGCGATAAGCTTGCCAAAAGTCTGCAAAACCAAAGCTAATGAACCGAATAGGGCCGTTAAAAAAATATAAGAAATAACCGCTCTCTGATGGGAAAAACCCGCATCAAGCAGCCTAAAATGTAAATGTTTCCTGTCGCCCAAGCTAACAGCTCTTTTGTTAAAAAACCTCCGACCGATTACCCAGACAACATCTAAAATCGGAATGCCCATTATCAATAAAGTCGTAGCAATCTTTGAACCAGAAATAATAGCCAATGTACCTAGCATAAGTCCGGCAAAAAGACTCCCGCCCTCACCCAAAAATATCTTGGCCGGACGCCAGTTAAAAATTAAAAAGCCTAAAAAAGCCCCGCCTAAAATTAAAGCCAGCAAGGCTGTATTTGGTTGAGCAACATTTTTACTCATTGCCACTCCAAAAATTATAAAAGAGCCGACAAATGTAATACCAGAAACCAAACCGTCAAGCCCGTCTAAAAGTTTAGTTGTGTACATCATTCCAAGCAGCCAAACAAAAGTAAAAAAGTCTGCCAATAAGGTTATTTTATAAGCAATGCCATGGCGCCAAAAAAATATAAATTCCCAGTTCTCAAAACTAATAATTCCGCCAAACGGATTGCGTACATGGCTAATGCCTATGCCGCTGACAATTATAATTATAACTGCCAAAATCGGAAAAATAATCTGGAATTTTGGCTTTAACCCGTATTTATCATCTAAAACCCCGCCGATTATAATTATAATTCCAGCCAAAATAATGCCCCAGATATGCTTGGTTAAAATAAAATCTTTAACAATTAAATCCGTAAAAAAACTGTAATAAAGCAGAACCAAATTAAAACTAAAAAAAATCGCTAAACCGCCTAAAAGAGGAATTGGTTTTTCATGAATCTTCCTGGGCTGATTAGGCTGGTCAACGATCCTTAATTTTAAAGCTATTTTTTTTATTAATAACGTAAAAAATACTGACAATAAAAAAGCGGTTGCAATGGCTATAAAATATACCATATTTATAATTCTTTAGCTTTTTCCACATGAATAACTCCTCCTTTTTCCAAAACAGCCAAATCACGGCGACCAATCTTACCCTGCAATAAATAATCAGCCAAGGCATTGTCAACTCTTTCCTGAATAGCCCTTCTAAGCGGCCTGGCACCATATTGGGGATCAAAACCGATTTCAGCTAATTCCCTGACAGCCTCTTCTGTGGCCTGAAAATTAATGCCTTTGGCTTCAAGATTTTTAGATAGCTTTTTCAACAGTAAATGGGCTATTTTAACCACCTCTTCAAAGCCAAGCGGCTTAAAAACAATAATATTATCAAAACGGTTTAAAAATTCTGGCTTAAAATATTGCTTCAATTCTGTTTCTAAAAGCTGTTTTTTAATAACCTCTATTGATTCTCCCGCTGCTACTCTTTGTTGGATAAAATCAGTCTGGGCATTTGAAGTAGCGATTAAAATCAAGTTGGTAAAATCAACAGTCCTGCCACTGGCATCAGTCAGACGGCCGTCTTCCATTACCTGTAAAAAGACATTTAAAATATCAGGATGAGCCTTTTCCAGTTCATCAAGCAATAAGATAGCAAAAGATTTTTGCCTTACAGCTTCAGTCAACTGTCCGGCTCCTGCCGGAGGCGCGCCAATCAAACGCTTAATACTGTCTGATTCCTGATATTCAGACATATCCAACCGGATCATATTTTCCTCACTGCCAAAATAAACTTCAGCCAAGGTTTTGGCTAATTCTGTTTTGCCAACTCCAGTTGGACCCAAAAATAACAAATTGGCAATAGGACGTTTAACATCCCGCAATTCAGCGCGCGCCCTTCTTAAACTTGAGGCAACCGCATTAACAGCTTCGGCCTGATCAACAACTCTTTCATGGATAATTTCTTCCAATTTTAATAATTTTTCACTTTCACTTTCAGTAACTTCAGCTACTGGCATTTTAATTTTATCAGAAACCAATCCCGCCACATCATTACCCGTAACAATTGTCTCCGGGCCTTTATTTTGCCTGGCCCAGACAGCCGCTTCTTCAATTAGAGAAATAGCCTTATAAGGCAAAAACAAGCCCTGTATGTATCTGTCAGTAAGCTTAACTGCCTGTTCTAAAGCGTCATAAGAAAAATAAACATTGTTTTTCCCTTCAATAAAGCCGACTTTACCTTCTAAAACCTGAATGGCCCCATTCAAATCAGGTTCGGGAATCTCAACTTTTTTAATAATACTGCCCAAAGTGGAATTTTCAATATTCCGGCTGTAATTATAAGGATTTGTAGTCGCAACTAAAATTATCAAATTTTTAGATAATGCTTCAACTAAAACTTCTGAAAGATCAAGGCTTTCTGGCCCTCCTGCTGAAATCCCTATGATATCATGGATGTTATCAATATAAAAAACAATATTGCCGGCAGATATAGCCTCATTTAAAGAAATCAAAAGCCTTTCCTGGGCTTCAGTGGCTGAAGCGCCGGAAACCAATCGAGAAACACTTAAGCTAACCAGCCTTTTATCCCTTAAAAATTCGGGCACGTCATCAGCTATCATTTTTTGGGCCAAGCCTTCGACAATTGAAGTTTTGCCAACGCCTGGCTCGCCTACCAGAACAATACCCTTAATTGAGCTGCCCTCTAAAATCCTGAACATTTCAGTAAATTCTTTTTCCCGGTCAATGCATAAATCCAAATATCCAAGCTTGGCCAGTAAAGTCAAATCTTCAGAAAATTGATTCAAATACGGAGTCTGAACGGCTGTCATGGCCCGGTCAATGCCTGTTTTTGATTTTAAACTTGCGCCAGCTCGGTAAAGCTGCCATTGTTTTTGCAACAATTTTCTAATCCTAAACCACAAAACCACATTATTTAATTTTTCCAAACTAATATTTAAATCAAACAAAACCTCTTGGATCATTTTATCCTCCTTAACCGCTGCCTGCAGGATATCAGCTGAATCAACTTCTACCTGTTTATTCAAATAAGCCAACTGATAAGATTTTAAAAGAATTTTTACTGAATTGCCTGAAAAAACAGTCTCTCCTTCGCTGGCCGGATACTTGGCTGCTACACGCCCGATTTTGCCAGCTAAATCATCAAAATCAATGCTCAGCCGAGAAAAAATATTTTCAATTTTTCGGGAAACAAGCAAGGCAGCGATTAAAAAATGAACCGGACCGACTTCCAAAGCTTTATATTTTTGAGCCACTAAAAAAGCCCGCTCTACAATTTTATGAGCATCCTGATTAAATGCCTTGGCAACATCAATCTGATATTTATGCGGGAAGCTTCTTGCCTGCTGCCAATCAACTGGCGGCGGAGCAATAATTTCACTTTCATCTTCTGATTTATATTTTTTAATAATAACCTTTTCAACTTTATCTTTAACCAAAGAAAAAATGTAGATCAAATATAAATCAGTCAGGGCTGTGAGCCAAAAAATCAAATGATAAATATTTTTTGTCTGCCAAAAATCTAAGCTTAATATGCCTTTAAAATCAGCCAGATAAAAAGAATAAAACAA
>DSBA01000099.1 GCA_011046145.1 Candidatus Uhrbacteria bacterium
ATTCACCTTGGGTATTTCTTGTCCTCATATGGTTTGTGGAAGTTATTTTTTAAATATTCTTCCCACCATATCACATGAGAACGAAACCCAGAAGGTAACCCTAATTGCTGCAATTGTAACATTAAAAGTCAAAAATTGTACTTGTTTTTCGCCAGCAAATCCGATAAACTTAAATTAATGGCCAGCCAAAACCAAAATAAATTAATTGCTAATTTTCATTTACCCCAATCAAGTTTAATTCTCCTCGTCTCTGCATTTGCTGGTACCAAATTTATTAAAAAATCTTACTGACGCGCCATTAAAAAAATATCGTTTTTATTCTTTTGGCGATGTCATGCTGATCAAATAAAACTTGCCTTAAAAAATTTTTTAAGCTAAGCTAATTCAAACTGTGTTTTTATAGTTTTATCTATTGTTTTTTATAAAAGGAGGAAATCATGGACGATAAAAAAAACCGTCTTATTTATATTGTCAAAGATGACCTAACAGCAAATAAAATTCAAGGTGACGACGCACTTGTTTATCAAGAAGTTATAAGCGAAGCGCTAAAACTTTTACAAAAACACGATCCGAAAAAATTTAATCTTTTTACTAAAATCAAAAGACAAAAAGTAAGATTAATATTACGGACTGTTACAGCCGAAGAATTTAAAAAAATAAAAAAACAACACGAGGAGGATCAGAAATAAATGGTCCTCCTTTTAACTTAATTGATTTAAAGCTTAAAATTCAGTATTATTAAATTAATATGGTCAAGAAAAATCAGGACAATTTAATCAACCAATTCCTCAAGGATTTTGCCAAAGATCCTGATTTTAAGTTTGTCTCCAAATTTCAGAATAAATTTCCCCAAGCTGAAATTTATTTGGTTGGCGGAAAAGTACGCGATATTCTTTTGCAGCGTAAATCTTATGACTATGATTTTGTTATCCGCAAAGTAAAAGCCACGGAGCTGGAAAAATTTTTAAGCAAAGAAGGCTCTGTTAATTTTGTCGGCAAGTCTTTTGGCGTTTTTAAGTTTGTGCCAAAAAAATTCAGCTTAAATGAAGAAATTGATATTGCTTTGCCGCGCACAGAACATTCTTTTAATACCGGGGGCTACCGGGATTTTGATATTCAGACTGATCCAGACCTGCCGCTTAGAAAAGATTTATCTCGCCGGGATTTTACCATCAATGCCATGGCGCTTAATATTAAAAGCGGCGAATTGATTGATCCTTTTGACGGCCAAAAAGACTTGAAAAACAAAACAATCAAAACAGTTGGCAAACCGCAAAAACGCTTTGGAGAGGATTATAGCCGCATGATGCGCGCCATAAGGTTTTCTGTGCAATTATATTTTAAAATCGACCAGCTGACTTATATTGCCATTCAAAAAATGGCGCCAAAAATAAAAGAAATTCCAGCAGAAAGAATAACCGAGGAATTCAATAAAATAATTATGTCGCCAAATGCCGAATTTGGGCTGCAGCTTTTGCAAAAATCAGGCCTTTTAAAAAACATTATCCCAGAACTGGAAAAAGGGGTGGGCGTAGCTCAAAATAAAAGTCATATTTATACTGTTTTTACCCATAGCGTTAAAGCTCTGGGTTTTGCAGCTCAAAGGAATTACAGCTTGAATGTTCGGCTATCTGCCCTTTTCCATGATATTGCCAAGCCACAAGTCAAAAAAGGCGAAGGCCCGGACAGCACTTTTTATAACCATGATATTGTAGGAGCTAAAATAGTGCGCAAAATATTAAAAAGGCTGAAATATCCGAACGAAGTTGTTGATAAAGTTACGCACCTGGTCCGCCACCATATGTTTTTTTATTCTTTAGGCACAATTACTGATGCCGCGGTCAGAAGGCTATTAGCGCGAATTGGCAAAAAAAACATTGAAGAAGCCATCCAATTAAGAATCAGCGACCGCTTGGGCATGGGCCGGCCAAAAGCAAAACCTTACAAACTTATGGAACTGGAAAAACGCTTGCATGAAGTTCAGCTGGATCCGATTTCCGTTAAATGTTTAAAAGTTAATGGCGATGACATAATAAAATTGCTGAAAATAAAACCCGGACCCAAAATTGGCCTGCTTTTAAACGCGCTTTTAGCCGAAGTGCTGGAAGATCCCAAAAAAAACAAAAAAACTTATTTGCAAAAACGTCTTAAAGAACTTGATAAGCTTTCTGATTCAGAATTAAAAAAGCTGGCTCCACAATTGGAGAAATATGAAGAGCAAAGAAAAAAAGAATATTTTAGTAAAGTTAAATGGGTGGAATAGCCCGCCCTGTCATCCTGAGTGAAGCAAAGGATCTCATTGAAATGGTAGTACAAAGAGATCCCTCACTTTGTTCGGGATGACAGACAGTGCGAGAGCCTCTACTTATCTAAAAATTAAATTAATGTTAATAAAAATAAAACCAAAAGAATCAAATCAGCGCCTAGATAAATTCCTTACCGCCAAACTCCCCATCAGCCGCTCCCAAATCCAAAAATTAATCAAAGCAGGGCAGATTTTAGTTAACGGCAAAAAATCTAATGTCCATAATTTCTTAAACGCCGGAGACGTAATAAAAGTTAACGCTGCTAAAAAAATCAAAGAATTAACCACGGGAAAAAAACTGGAACCAAATAAAAAAGTGAAATTTAAAATAGCTTATGAAGACAATGACATTTTAGTCATTAATAAGCCAGCCGGGCTCATGGTTCATCCGACTGAAAAAATGGAAAACAACACTTTAGTTAACGGCTTGTTGGACAAATATCCTGAAATTAAAAAAATAGGCGATGATTCTCTGCGGCCAGGAATTGTCCATCGTTTGGACAAAGCGGTTTCCGGCTTGATTTTAGTCTGCAAAACCCAAAAAGCTTTTGATTATTACAAAAAACAATTTCAGGATCGGAAAATTAAAAAAATTTATACTGCTTTAGTTCATGGCTGGATGGAAAAAACAGAAGGAGAAATAAATCTGCCGATTGAACGAGCCAAAGGCAAGGGCAAAATGGCTGTTAAGCCAATCAGCCAGGGCGGCAAAGAAGCAATTACAAAATATAATGTTATCAAACAATTTAAAAATTTCTCTCTCCTGGAAATAAACATACTTACTGGACGCACTCATCAAATCCGCGTCCATTTAAACGCTATTCAGCATCCGATCGTCGGTGATAAATTGTATAAACAAAAAAAAGTTAAAGAAAAGCTGGAATTAGACCGCCCCTTTTTGCACTCAACAACTTTAGGATTTGAAAATATGGATAGCCAGTATCAAGAATTTACTTCTAAATTACCAGCAAAATTGCTAAAAGTATTGAAAACTCTTTCCTGATTTTATATTTTAAATTTTAACGCAACCTCATACAACTTCATAAAACCTCATATAACCCCATATAACCTAATATAAC
>DSBA01000007.1 GCA_011046145.1 Candidatus Uhrbacteria bacterium
ACGCCGAATTCTCATGGTAACAGCTTAGCACACTTCGTGTGCTAAGCCCATTCATCCCCGTTCTCGGTCGCGGCTCGCTTCTCGCCGCTCCCTCCAATGGGGTTTCCTGTAAGGTATTAAAAACGCTTAAAAACATTTAGTTTTCAAGCGTTTTGGGGTCAAGCCAAGAAACAAAACTAAGCTTTTGCTGCTCAAAAGAAATCAAAGCAATTTGATGGTGCGGGCTTTTTATTTTTTCAATTTCTTTTATATCAGCGAATATGGCTAAAACCTGAAACTTGCCCTGCCCGGTACGAATGATATTTGAAGCTGTAACATTACCCTTGTCTGCCGAGCAACAAAGAGCATACAAATAATTATTGACTTGTTTTGACAATTTTTCTTGCCTCCTTTTATTTTTTAAAAAATGCCAATTCCCTCTTTGAAAATTATTAGCAATTATTAATTCTAGTTTTTGTATCAGTTTACAAAAAAACAAAAAGAATTACAAGCCTGCCAGCAAGCCGCGCCCTTGTTGCGCCCAATATTCCTGGCCCAAATCTTCCTTTTCAATAATATAATCCGCGATAATTTGTTTTTTTTCTTCCTCTACTTCAGAAAAGATAACATATTTTTCCAAAATGTCATAATGGGCTTTTTCCCTCTCTTTATCATCATCAATTTGCAACCACAAATAATTATCAAAAGCCCAACTGACAAAATCCTCATCAGCCAAACCCGCCTGAATATCAGCCAATAATTTTGCCTGGGCTTCTTCCCTGGTCTGGCCGCTATAAGCATTTTCAGGAATAATGCCAGCAATAGGCTTTATCATTTTTTCAATATACTCATTTAAGTTTTCCTGATCATACGGTATATCCTGGACATCATACGCGGGCCGCATTAGCAAAACAATGCGTTCTGGATGGTTTGGCGCGTCTATTTCTTCCACTATTTTAGCCAAATAAAAAGCTTCTTCAAAAGTCAAATCCGTGCGCACGTATTTAAAAAGCAAATAACCGAGCTGGAAATTTAAATCAGATTTCAATTTGGGCGCAAAATCAAGGATCATCTGTTTTATAAAGGTAGAATGGTTGCGAGCGCGCTGCGGCTCACCAATAGCATACCCCTGCCGCAATCGCAACCACTGCATTGTTTCATTAGCCGGCAAATCCAGTTGCCGAAAAATGCCCATGGCCTGAGAAAATCCCAAAAAGACAACATAATCAGCTTTTTGGCCCAATATTTTCTCAATCTGCCCGACCCCGTACTCCAAACCTCCGACTTCACAAGCTTTAGAAACATAATAATCGGTCGGCTGATGCCCGCTGCCCGGCAAAGGAGAATAAGTGCCGCGCGGCACTGCTGTGATTACAATATTTTTTTTATTTTTATTAATTTCAATCATCTGTATAGCATCGCAATGGCCTTGACTCTGGCCGATTCTGTTATCCAAGCCAATAAACAATATTCTGACAATTCCTTTTTCATTAAAAAGCTCCATGGCATCAAAACCTAAAACAGACCGCTCTTGGCGCCGTTGGCTGATAATCTGCTCAATCTGTTTTTCCTGCTCGCTGCTAACAGAAAAAATTTCATTTATTTTTTTATGAAAAACAAAAAAAACAACTCCGCCGATTATAAGCAGAACCAAAATACTGAAACTTATTATAATAATGACCTTTTTAACCATGGCTGAAAAAATTAATTATTTTATATTTGGCTATCACTTGCAAACACCCCACAATCCCCTGTTATTTTCCCTGGCTTCTTTTTGCGCGGCAACAAACACGTCTGCATATTTCACATCCGGCGGATAAGTAAAAGCATAAGCATAGCCCTGGCTGACTAATTCCAAATTCACAAAAACATCATCAACATAAACATATCTTAATAATCTCCCGTATTTATCTGTTTCGCTGACATCTTTTTCCAGCCTGACTCTTTTCCCTGCCACCAGTTCTTTGTTTTTATTGCTGGCCTCCTGGCCAAAACATTGAGCAGGCTTGTCAGGATGGACTGTTTCTGGCGTATCAATGCCAATATACCGAACCCTTTGCCCATTGGCTAATTCAATTGTATCTCCGTCAATAACTCTGGCTACAAAATAAAGCTCTGTTTTGCTTTCATATTCATCTTCTTCAAAATACTCATCATCAGAAATAGACAATGTTTTTTCAGAATCTTCATCCTGATCTGAAATTAAAATTATTGGCTGGTCAGAAATAGTCAAATCTTCATCCTCATCTTCATCTTCTTCATTCTCTTTATAATCATAATCAATATCCCAATCAAAATAATTCTCATTCAAATCTTCATCTGTCTGAGCGGCTTTATTTTTTTCCAAATCAAATGCCGGCCCAGGCTTGCTGGCGCAGGCAGGGAGAAAAATAATCAAAAAAAACATTAAACCAAATCGGATAAATTTATTCATATTTTTCAGTAAAATTCTTATTTTCCAATATTCTAATTTTAACTTTTTTTCCTGCTAAAATCAAGGGGTCTAATAAGCGTAAAAAATAAAAAAAGCCCCGCGCTAATTTACAATTTAGGGCGAGGCATAGATGTTTTATCTGATTTATTGTTTTGCCAAAAGCTGCTTGATTAAAGCCAATAAATTTTTCAACTGGCCTTTTTTATTCCAAAAATATTTATAAAGCTTTTTGTCCCCTTGCCGGCTAGACATGCCGATAATCGCAACTTTAATTTTTCTTTGCCTGATTTCTTCAACTAGTTCCGGCCCGGTCAAACAAGGCATCTGGGTTTCTGTCAAAACCAGATGAAACATATTTTTTTGATTTCTTAATCTTACCAAAGCAGCCATGCCGTCAGTAGCGGCTGATACATACCAGCCCTGCTTGCTCAAAATCTTTCTTAACCAGCGACGGTTCTCTAAATCATTATCAATCAACAAAACACCAGGATTTCTTTTATTCATTTGCCCTCCTTCAAATTTTTCTGTTTTTTCAGCCTAGACCTTTTAATCTGAATTGCCTGCACTGACCTGCTAAGCTGTTTAGCCAATTCCACGTCGCCGGGACGTTTAGGCGACAGGATCAATTTCTCCTCTTTTTCTGACCATCTTTTAACATTAGCTGCCTGGCTATAATTATGTTTGCGATAATATCTCTTTTTTTGTTTGTGTCTTAAATTAGGATATCGACTTCGCCATCTTTTATTATACGCGTAATGGCTAAGCATTTGACACCTCCTTAAATTGGCAAATTTTTGTGGAATATATTAATTTACTTTCTTAGGCGTTCTTTGTCAAATAATGTACTGTTGCAGAATTAAAGTTACCTTTTGTGGATAAGTTATGTTATTTAAAGATCCAAACAATGTGGCTGTAATTTTTTGTTGAGGTGTCATCCTATTCATACCAAAACCGCCATGCCT
>DSBA01000041.1 GCA_011046145.1 Candidatus Uhrbacteria bacterium
AATCTAAAGGATACATATATACAAATCCTATACAAAATCAAATTAGTAAAATTTGTATATTTGTATCGCAAGATACGTATTGATTAGTATCTAGCTTCGCAGGATATGCATTGGTACAAATTTATACAAATCTAAAGGATACATATTTACAAATCCTATACAAAATAAAGAATGGTGAATTTGTATTTATTAATAAATATTTATGATTATCTTAGCAATTGAAACATCTTGTGACGAGACAGCTATTGCGGTCTTAGAAATAAAAGGCCAAAATTTTAAGGTTCTGGCTAATTTGGTGTCTTCGCAAATTAATATCCATAAAAAATACGGCGGGGTAGTGCCAGAAGTGGCGGCGCGCAAGCATTTGGAAAATATACTGCCGCTTTTGGATAAGGCTTTAAAACAAGCAAAAATTAAGCCAAAAGAAATTGATATTATTGGCGTGGTCAATGGCCCGGGTTTAATTACTTCTTTAATTGTTGGCATTGAAACAGCCAAGACTTTAAGCTTGGTTTGGCAAAAGCCTTTAATAGCAGTCAATCATATTAAAGCCCATATTCTGGCCAATTTGCTTAAAGGCGAGCAAGGAAAATTGCAGGAAATTAAATTCCCGGCTTTATGCCTGGTTGTTTCTGGCGGGCATACTTCTTTGGTTTTATTAAAGGATTTGCATAACTTTAAAACCATTGGCCAAACTCGCGATGATGCGGTTGGCGAAGCTTTTGATAAAGTGGCGAAAATACTGGGATTGGGTTATCCAGGCGGTCCGATTATTGCCAAACAGGCTGAAAATGCGGATAAAGATTATTTTAAATTGCCGCGGCCAATGATTAATTCTGCTGATTTTGATTTTTCGTTTTCCGGCTTAAAAACAGCGGTTAAATATGAATGGGAAAAAATTAAATTCAAAGATAATGAGGCAATTAGGAACATGGCAGCGTCTTTTCAGCAGGCTTGTATAGACGTATTAATTAGTAAAACAATCGCCACCGCCCAAAAATACAAAGTCAAATCAGTCTTGCTGGGAGGCGGTGTTTCGGCGAATAAAGAACTGCGGCAACAATTAGAGTTGGCAGTTGAGCAGTTAAAAAACACTAAGTTTTATCAGCCTGATTTGCATTTGACCACTGATAATGCTTTAATGGTTGCAGTAGCAGCTTTTTTTGAAGCCCAAAAAGGTTTGGCTAAGTTTAAAAATAATTGGACTAAGGTGAAAGTTGATCCTAACCTTGAGTTATAATTATCAATTTGTAATTTTTAATTTTTATTTAATTTTTAATTTTTCAATAATTAATATTTGAAAACGCAGGCATTAAAAATTTATTGTAAATTAAGAATTGGTAATTTATACTTACATGGAAATAATAACAATCAAAACAGAAAAAGACACTCAAAAATTTGCTGCTAAATTAGCCAAGTCGCTTAAAGGCGGCGAGATTATTGCTTTGGCAGGGGATTTGGGCGCAGGCAAGACAACCTTGACTCAGTATTTGGCCAAAGCTTTGGGGGTTAAAAAAAACATAACCAGTCCGACTTTTGTGTTAATGAAAGTCTACCCAATATCAAATATTAAATATTCAATATCTAAAATCGTTCACGTTGATTGTTACCGATTGGATGAACCTCAAGAGCTTTTTTATTTGGGCATTGAGGAATATTTAAATAAAGAAAATACGGTTGTTATAATAGAATGGGCTGATAAGATAAAAAAATATTTGAAAAAGTTTAAGAATATTATTTGGCTCAAGATTAAAATCAAAAATAAGCAAAGAGAAGTTTTAATTAAAAACTGACTTTTGCGTTTGAATATGTTTTTATGAAAAATAAGAAAATTAACGATTAAATAAAATTTTATGCCAAAATTTAATTTTGAAGATAAAATTGTCGCTGGGATTGACCGCCGTTCTGCTATGGGCGGAGATTTGTCAGATTTTCAAAAACCTTTTAGAAAAGCCGCTGAAGAAGCAGAACAAGAAGTTGTGGAAGAAGGTCGAGTCTCAGCAAAAGAGTATGAAAAAGATCAAGCCTGGGTTTTGGAAGAACAAAGGCGCAGGGATGAAGGCAATAAACCTGAAGAGAAAGAATATAAGGAAAAAGTCGATGCCACAACAGCTTTAATGAGATATTTTTTTAAAGATCCTAAAGAAGGCGAAAAAGGCGTTACAGTCATACCGACTGGCAATTATGATAGATTAAAATCTGATATTAGATTTATTTTAAAAGCTAAAGATAATCCATTGGGTATTTGTGTTGATAGTGTATTAACTGATGAAGTATTTGATTTTGTGAGTAAAAAAAGGATGAAAGATATTCAAGAAGGTAAAATTGAATCATTGGCAACAGATAAATTAAAATATATTTATGAGGAAGATATCGCTGGGGAATTAATACCTAAAATTCGATTAGTTTTAAAAAGGCCGGAAATTAAAAAAATGCTCGAAACAACAGCCGAAGTAGGCGATCCCAAGGCCGGATTAACAGATAAGGAATTGGAAATAAAAAGGGAGGCTAGGCTGGATATTGAAAAACAGTTACATTTATATATAAAAAGAATAGATGAGGTGATAGCTAAAGCAATGGTTGGGAAAGGAGTTTCTCAGGCAGAAGCGGCAAAACTGAAGATAATTAAAGAAAAATTAGAAAAATTTAAAGAATGTTTTTAAAAAAATTTAGATAATTTAAACCGCTCATGGTAAATCCAGGAGCGGTTTTTAGTTGATGATTTTTTATTCTTCGTTTTTTTTTGAACCCTTTTTTAGGGCAGCCCTTTTAAAGTGCAGTTCTATGGCATCAGCCGATGGCAATATCGGACCACTTTCATTAAATATTTTTTTAATTCTTTGTTTATGAACTGTTTTGTCGGGGATTATCTCGGCAGTTTTTTTTTCAGGATCTTTAAATTTTTTAGTCATTGTGAAACCCTCCAATTTGTTAGTTTTTAGCTAATTCATTTATAGATACTGCATCAAAGAATAATAGATATTAATTGATTAATCAGATTAACAATAAACACAAAATTTGTCAAATATTATTCAATACTGTAAAGGTGAAATAAAAATCTCCAAATAGGACATTTTAACTTCTTGTTGACATTACCAATCAAATTATGTATAGTTAACAGTCAAGGGTAACACTTTTAATAAATTTTTTCATGTGGAGTTAATCCATTAATGGATAAATGAATCCTTTCATAGTTATAGAAATTTAACCATTCAATTGTATTTTTAAAAACTCTTAATGGATTATGATAAAATTCATCATCAACTGT
>DSBA01000048.1 GCA_011046145.1 Candidatus Uhrbacteria bacterium
AATTCACCTTGGGTATTTCTTGTCCTCATATGGTTTGTGGAAGTTATTTTTTAAATATTCTTCCCACCATATCACATGAGAACGAAACCCAGAAGGTAACCCTAATTGCTGCAATTGTAACATCATTTAAGCAACAAAAACGCCCCCTACTTGCTTCTTTTTATTTACCATGATATAATCTTTTTATAATTATTATTAATAAAATTACAAATCTTTACAAAAATCATTAACATTTGTATTATTTGTAGCTGATTTGTAAATTTGTTTGTAGATTATGAAAAAAGAAATCCATCCAAAATATCATGCCAAAGCCAAAGTTACCTGCGCTTGCGGCAATACTTTTACAGTCGGCTCAACAGTGCCCGAAATAAATATTGAGCTTTGTTCAGCTTGCCATCCTTTTTATACCGGCAAGCAAAAATTAGTTGATACCGCTGGCAGGGTTGATAAATTCAAAGCCAGAGTGGCAAAAAAAACCGAAGCAGCCAAAATCAGAAAAGGCAAAAAAGCCAAAAAATCAGCCCAGGCAAAACAAAAAGCCAGAAAAAGCAGTCCTGAAAAAAAACAGACAAAAAAATAACTACTACCCCCCTTCTCTTTAATTAAAGACGAAGGCGGTTATCATATTTTCCCACGATAACCCCCGCGATTTCTGGGGGTTTTGTGTTATAATGGAACCACGGATTTTACTCACAAATTGCGCAAATTTAATCAGTATTTATCTGTGAATTAAATCTGTGTTCCCGAAATCACCATATTATGAAAAAAGAAGCCCAAAAAATTATAGATCAATACGAAAAGTTTCAAAAGCAGCTGCAAGACCCTGCCATTATTTCTAATTCTCCAAAATATAAAAAAATCAGCCAGGAATTTGCCGAATACAAAGAAGTTTATAATAGCGCCAAGCGTTTAAAACAGATTAAAAACGGCATTAAAGAAGCTCAAGATGCCTTGAAAAATAAAGAACTGCAAGAAATGGCTGAACAAGAATTGGCAAGACTGAACCAGGAAAAAGAAAAAATAGAGGCTGAAATTAAAACTTTTCTAAAGCCGAAAAATCCCAATGACAAAAAAGATGTCATCATGGAAATCAGGGCCGGCGCTGGCGGCGATGAATCAGCCTTGTTTGCCGCTGATTTATTCAGGATGTATTCACGCTATGCTGAAAATAAAAAATGGAAGGCAAAAATCCTTTCCGCCAATAGAATCGGCATCGGCGGCTTTAAAGAAGTTATTTTTGAAATAACCGGCCATAATGTTTATGGCGCAATAAAATACGAGAGCGGAGTCCACCGGGTCCAAAGAGTGCCTGAAACTGAAAAATCAGGCCGGGTGCACACATCAACCGCCACAGTCGCTGTTTTGCCCCAAGTTGAAGAAATAGAATATAAAATTGAGCCCAAAGATTTAAGAATAGACACTTTTTGCGCCGGCGGCCATGGCGGCCAAAGCGTTAATACCACTTATTCAGCAATAAGAATCACCCATTTGCCGACCAATACAGTCGTCTCCTGCCAGGATGAAAGATCCCAATTGCAAAACAAAGAAAAAGCCATGCAAATATTACGCTCAAGGCTAATGGCTTTGGAAGAAGAAAAAAGGCAGAAAGAGCTGGGCGCTGACCGCAAATCACAAGTGGGCATGGGCATGCGGGCTGAAAAAATCAGGACTTATAATTTTCCTCAAGACAGAATCACTGATCACCGCGTCAAACATAGCTGGAATAATATTCAGACTATTTTGGACGGTGATTTGGATCAAATACTTGATACTTTAAAAAAAATTGAAATATAATTGTAATTTATTATGGACTTGAAAGATCTAAGAATATATAATCTTGCATCTGAAATTTGTGATGAATGTTGGATGATTTATGATGAAATGGACTGGCCAGACAAAAAAATTATGGGTGATCAATGGATTAGATCAATTGACTCAATTGCGGCAAATATAGCTGAAGCTAATGAAAGATTCCACTATCTAGATAAAAATCGATTTTTCTATCATGCAAGAGGTTCGCTTTGTGAAGCTTTGCATTGGACGGAAATCCTTCATAAAAGAGGCAGGATATCAGAGAAACAATACATCCAAATAAATGGTAATCTTAAAATCTTGGAAGTTAAATTAAATAACACGATAAGCGCCACATATAAACAAAAAAATGAAGGAAAATAGACTATCTATTGCCAATTATTACCATCTATTACTACCTATATCTACCTATTACAAAAAATCAAATGACAATCAGACAAATAATTCCAACCTATTCAGCAAAGCTAAAATCTTCCAGCCCTGTTTTGGATATTGAAATTTTACTTGCTAAAACTTTAAATAAAAATAAAGAATATTTATATACTTATCCTGATAAAAAACTGACAGCCAAAAAATCGGCAACCTTTAAAAAATTATTCAATCGCCGCAATAATGGCGAACCAGTCGCTTATATTCTTGGCTATCAAGAATTTTTTAATTTAAACTTTAAAGTTGATCCCCGCGTGCTTATCCCCCGCCCGGAAACAGAAATTCTGGTCGAAGAAGTCATAAAATATTATAAATCTAAAATCCAAGATCTAAAATCTAAAATCTGTATTGCTGACATCGGCGCCGGTTCAGGCGCTATTATCATTGCCCTGGCCAAAAATATTAAAAAAGCTGAATTTTGGGGCGCGGAAATTTCAAAAAAAGCCCTGCAAATTGCCAAACAAAACGCCAAGTTGCACCAAGTTAAAATTAAATTTCTCAAAGGTAATTTACTAGATCCACTGCAATCAGTAATCTGCGATCCGCAATCTGATTCAATCATTACTGCCAACCTCCCTTATCTAACCAGCCAAGAGCTTAAAAATCCCAATTTAAAATATGAACCTCAAATCGCCTTAAAAGGCGGCGCAGACGGTTTAAAACTTTTCCAGACATTTTTTAATCAAATTCAAAAATTCAAACTGCAGCCCCAGTCTATTTTCCTGGAAATCGGCCACAAGCAAGCTGCTGCCATAAAAAAATTAGCCAGACACGCTTTGCCTAACTATAAGTTTAAAGTTGTCAAAGATTTATGCGGTTTTGATCGCCTGGTTATTATTTCAAAATAAGCTACCGCCCCGCATATTGCGGGCTACGCCCGCTACAAATTTTTTTAAAAAATCAACGCTCTAATCATTTTTCACCCCTCCCTGGGATCTGGGGGCCGAACTAAGCGCCCCAAACAATGCTCCAAATAAACCATACGCACTAGCGCATTGAGGCCCCCAGCAGTTTTTTGT
>DSBA01000098.1 GCA_011046145.1 Candidatus Uhrbacteria bacterium
AAGGCATGGCGGTTTTGGTATGAATAGGATGACACCTCAACAAAAAATTACAGCCACATTGTTTGGATCTTTAAATAACATAACTTATCCACAAAAGGTAACTTTAATTCTGCAACAGTACAAAACTTGACATTTATTTCAGATTATATATAATTTATATATAAATTAATTATTAACCTATAATTAATAAAAGCGATAAAAAAATGATTTTTTGCAATGGATTCTTGCAAGGAATCTATTTTTTTGGTTTCTTTTTAAAAAAACAAAAAAGCATTATGGCAGATCAAGAAAATAAATCACCTAAGGCAGGTAAAGAATTCATAGAAATGAAAGGTGTGGTTACAGAACTTTTACCCGCAGGGAGCTTTAAAGTAAAGCTGGAAAACAATCAAGAGATATTAGGCTTCCTTTCCGGGAAAATGAGGATGTATAAAATAAGGCTTTCTCCGGGCGATGAAGTTAAGGTTGAAATGACGCCCTATGATTTATCAAAAGGACGCATTACTTATAGGTATTAATTATTAAAAAAATAAAAAAAATTTTTATTATTTTTTTATCCAATAATTTTTTAGTTAATGAAAGTTAGGTCATCAGTAAAAAAAATTTGCAAAGACTGCAAAGTCATAAGAAGGAAAAAAAGGGTTTTGGTTATTTGCAAAAACCCAAAACACAAACAAAGGCAAGGCTAATCTAGCCTAATTTTCATTTTTAATTTTAATTTAAAAATCATCATGCCAGTCAGAATTGTAGGGATAACAATTCCCCAAGAAAAAAGAATAGAAGTAGCATTAACCTATATTTATGGTATAGGTCCTTCTTCCGCTAAAAAAATACTTAATGAATTAAAAATAAACCCTAATAAAAAAACAAAAGACCTTACTAGTGAAGAAGAAAACACCCTTCGGGAATATATCCGTAAAAATTTTAAAACAGAAGGAGATTTAAAAAGAGAGGTTATGGGCAATATCAAGCGCTTGAAAGAAGTCAGAGCTTACCGGGGAATAAGACACGAAAAAAGGCTGCCAGGCAGAGGACAAAGAACAAAAACAAATTCTAGAACAGTACGCGGAAATGTTAGGGTAACTTTAGGCAGCGGACGCAAGCCATCAGCTCAAAAAACTTAATTAATTATTATTTTTTTATAAATCACCTAATATACCAATCAGCACCATATGCCAGAAGAAAAAGAAAAAACTAAAAAGCAACAAAATGGAATTCAGCCCGAAGCTGAAAATATTGAAGTTGAAAAAAATATAAAAACAGCAAAAGGTAAAAAGAAAACCATCCGCCAAATTGCTCACGGCCGAGCTTATATTCAAGCAACTTATAATAATACTATTGTTACTTTAACTGATTTAAACGGCAATGTTTTAGCCTGGTCAAGCGCTGGCCAAAATGGCTTTAAAGGACCGAAAAAATCTACGCCTTATGCAGCCAGTATTATTGTTAAAAATGCCGTAGAAAAATCAAAAATTTACGGTTTGAAAAATGTAAACGTTTTTGTTAAAGGCGTTGGTTCTGGCAGGGAATCTGCTATCAGAGCGCTCAATACTCATGGAATTAATATTTTAAGCATTAAAGACATTACACCTATACCGCACAATGGTTGCCGTCAGCGCAAACCTCGCCGCGTCTAAATAAAATTCATAATTCATATTTCAGAATTAAAAATATTATGGCTAGAAATTTAAATCCAAAATGCAAGCAATGCCGCCGGGAAGGACAAAAACTTTTTATAAAAGGCGAACGTTGTTATTCTCCAAAATGCGCTATGGTAAAAAAGAATTTTCCGCCAGGCGCTCATGGCGCCAAGGGCTATCCTCGTCTTTCTGGTTATGGAATTCAGCTTCGTGAAAAACAAAAAGCAAAAAAAATTTACCGTATTTTGGAAGCTCAATTTAAAAATTATTTTAAAAAAGCTTTTAAAAATAAAGAAAACACAGAGGAAATACTTTTACAACTGCTGGAAATGCGCCTGGACAATGTTATCTATCGCTCAGGTTTAGCAAAATCACGTAATTTGGCTAGACAACTTGTTTCTCATGGCCACTTTTTAGTCAATAGCAAAAAAGTGAATATCCCATCTTATCAATTAAAAATAGGAGATGTTATCAGCTTGAAGGATAAAAGCAAAAATCTAAAAATTTTTAGCAAATTAAAAGAGCAAATTAAAAAAATAGAACCTTTAGGCTGGATTTCCATAAATCTAGAAAAACTTGAAATTAAAATAACTGACAAGCCAAAACTTTCTGATGCAAAGAAAGAATTTGATCCAAAACTTATAATTGAATTTTATTCAAAATAATATTTAAAATATATTTTTAAAAAAAATTAAAGCTTTTAAAAAACAAAAAATATGGAAACACTATTTTTGCCTTCAAAAATAGAATTAAAAAAAACTAAAACACCCAACCAGGCAATTTTAACTATAGAACCTCTATATCATGGCTATGGCACTACTTTGGGCAATGCTTTGCGCAGAGTTTTGCTTTCTTCACTGCCCGGCGCGGCAGTCACTTCTTTTAAAATTAAAGGCGTTCAGCACGAATTTTCTGCAATCAAAGGCATTTATGAAGACGCTTTGCAGATTATGCTAAATCTTAAACAATTGCGCCTTAAAATGTTTTCTGATGAACCTGTGGTTTTAAAATTGAATAAAAAAAAGGAAGGAGAGGTTTTAGCTAAAGATATTGCCAAAGACGCCAATGTTGAAATCATTAATCAAGATTTTAAAATTGCTACAATTACTGATAAAAATACTGAATTCAACATGGAAATAACCGTGGAAAAAGGCAGGGGTTTTTTGCCGACAGAAAATCAAGATAAAGAAAAATTGCCGGTCGGAACAATCGCTGTTGACGCCATTTTCTCGCCAATTAGAGACGTTGGCATTAAAGTTGAAAACACGCGCGTAGGGCAAATTACTAATTATGACAAGATAACTTTAACCCTGGAAACAGACGGCACAATCACTCCAGACGAAGCAATAAATTACGCGGCTAAAATACTTATTGACCATTTTTCATTACTACATAAAGAAGAAAAAAAACCTTTATTAGCAGAAGAAAAAAAACCACGAGAAAAGAAAAAAACAGTTGAAGTAAAAACTACAAAAAAAACCGTTAAAAAAGCTAAAAAATAAATATAGCATGAAACATCTTAAAAAAGGAAAAATTCTAGATAGAAAAAAAGAACCCAGAAAAGCCCTGTTGCGCAATTTGGCTACTAATTTAATAT
>DSBA01000058.1 GCA_011046145.1 Candidatus Uhrbacteria bacterium
GAGATATAATAACAGAAATTTAAATTTAAAAGAACAGGAAAAACGCTTATATAAGCTAATTATTAACGATTAATTGGTCCGAAAATCGGACTTTACCCAAAAACATTTTTGATTCTTTTTATTTTAAATAACTTTTATGCCATTTTCCGAAATCCCCAATCTTAAATACGTAACATCTTTGATAAAAAACCTGCTTTTTGATTTATCCACAAGACATTTTGCTTACTTCTTTTTTCTTGTTATTATAATATAAAGGAGGCGCGATTTTATTTGGAATGGATTTTTAACCAAAACCCAATCAACCAAAAGGAGGTGTGCATGGAAAAAAATTTTTAGGTTCACATTGGCTCGCCAAACCCAATCTTTCTTTGAGGGAGGGTAATTAATGAGGAACAAGGATCCGACTGATGATTAAATTACAGAACCGGCTCGAAAAAACGGCAACACCGATGGAAAAAAAGAGGCACCCCAAAATGAATGCATCGAGCTCACCGTCTCTGTACTCGCCGCACTAGTCATCCGAGGCCCGACAAAATGTAGCGAGTGAAACCGCCGACTCATCCGCGCCAAGCGGACAAAAAAATATCCCGAGTGTTTACTCATTTAAGCGTCGACGGGTGCCCGAATGGGCAAATGATGGACGTCAACCCATTAACCCGGGGTGGTGCTGAACTATTTATACAGCCGGAATACCACCCCGGCCTTTTTATTTAATGCGAATATTTAATTTAACACCACGAATAGTCTTTTTTACGCCAATTTTCAGAAGAATTGTGATATACTTTAAAATAGAGAAAGAAGGATTTTATAAAATCCACTTCTTACCCTTTTTACCCTTATTTCCCATTTTACCCTTAAAACTTATGCAACTACATTTTTATGGCGGCGCCAAAGTCGTTACTGGCGCAAATTACTTAATTGAATGCGGAAAGACAAAGGTCATTGTTGATTGCGGTATGTTTCAAGGTTCTCAAGAGCTTGCTGACCTTAATTATGAAAATTTCCCTTATGATCCCCGAAAAATTGATTACGTTTTTATTACCCATTCCCATCTGGATCATTGCGGCCGCTTGCCTAAACTAATCAAAGACGGCTTTAGCGGTAAAATCATTTGCACCCCGCCCACAAAAGATTTAATGGCCGTAGCATTAGCCGACTCTGTCCATCTTCTGGCTGAAGAAGCCAGAGAAAAAGGCAGGGAGCCATTATATCTGGGAAAAGACTTAATAAAAATGCTCTCTTTAATCAAAGATTATGAATATGACCAAAAAGTCAAATTAAAAGCCGGACTTGAATTCCGCATTAAAGACGCAGGCCATATCTTGGGTTCTGCCATGTATGAATTATGGCTTAAAGAAAAAAATAAAAAAATTAAAATTGTTTTTACCGGAGATATGGGCAATCCGCCCACGCCTCTTTTAAAACCAACTGACAAAATTGACCAGGCAGATTATTTAATTATTGAATCCGCTTATGGGGACCGTTTGCATGAGCCGAAAAAGGAAAGAAAATTAAAGCTGGAAAGGACTATTGAAGACGCCATCACCCAAAAAAGCGTGCTCTTGATCCCTTCTTTTGCTTTGGAACGCACCCAAGAATTGCTTTATGAATTAAATGATTTAGTTGAAAACAATAGAATTCCGCGTATTCCAATTTTTATTGACAGCCCATTAGCCATTAAAATTACAGAAGTTTATAAAAAGCACCAAAAATATTTTAACCGCAAAACCAGATACATTATTGATTCCGGAGACGATATTTTCAGTTTTCCCGGCCTTAATTTCACCCCAACAAAACAGGAATCAAAAGATATCATTAAAACACCGCCGCCTAAAATCATTATTGCCGGCTCGGGCATGTCAACAGGAGGCAGAATTTTATTCCATGAAAAAGAATATTTGTCTGATCCTAATAACTGCTTCTTGGTTATTGGCTTTCAGGTGGAAGGCACTTTAGGCCGAAAAATTTTAGAAGGGGAACCAGTGGTAAAAATTTTAGGCTCTTATGTCAAAAACAAGGCTGAAATTAAAGCTATTGGTGGTTATTCAGCCCATGCAGACCAAAAGCAGCTGATTAATTTTATAAAAAAAATAAAAAAACCGCTTAAAAAGGTTTTTGTTGTCCAAGGAGAAAAAAAAGCGGCTGAAGCTTTGAAAAACTTGATTATTGAAAAACTGCAAATACCAGCCCAAGTCCCAAAATACGAACAAGTTATTGAGCTATGAAAAATAAAAAAAGCAAAGCGACGTCTGTCCTTGCCATTTAAAATAAAACAAATATTGATGGAGCTTCAAGCTCTTACTTTTATAGAAAGAAAGCAATTTATCTTTCCTCCCAAATATTTTTAAGGCTGAACCGGCTGTTCCAGCCTGACACTGACAAAAGCTTTGTTTTTCAGCCCAATCAGCCTGACCAACTGGCGAATTTCCTTGATATGGCGACCTTGCTTGCCAATCAGAATGCCGACGTCTTCGGGATCCACTTTGACTGTCAGCAAAACTCCTTTTTCATTGACTGTCCTTGAAATTTTCACCTTGTCAGGCTTATTAACCAGCCTTTTAATTAAACCTTCTAAAAATTTCTGTTCTTCTGTTGCCATAATTACTCTAGTTAATAATTAACTAAAATAACCTAAATGACTTTTAATCTTCTAATATTTCAACTTAACTTCATTATACCATAAATTAACTTTTATTCTCCTGATTGTCAATAAGATGAGAAAATCTTGCGGATAGGAGCAAAAATGCTGTATAATATCATTATATATAATTTTTAATTAATAATTTAATGGAAAAAACATGGCAAAAATGTCACAATCCCAAATGCTTGACGCTTTAGCCAAGCAAACAGGCCTAAAGAAAAAAGATGTCAAAGTGGTTATAGAAGCAATGGCAGATTTAGCTTTAAAAGAGGTCAAAAAAAATGGCCAGTTTGTCATCAAAGGCATTGGCAAGCTTGTTAAAGTCAACCGCAAAGCCAGAATGGGCAGAAACCCGGCAACTGGCGCGACTATTAAAATTCCAGCCAAGACTGTGGTTAAATTCCGCGTTGCAAAAGCTGCTAAAGAAGCTGTTTTATAGAAGCGTTACTATACTTAATGACGTCCTCCCCGCACTCAAAAAACCGCCCCTAACGGGTCGGTTTTTTTCATGCGGGGTTTCCTTTGCTCCGCTACTCATGAGAATTCGGCGGCGATATTTCAGCCGTAACATCAACA
>DSBA01000015.1 GCA_011046145.1 Candidatus Uhrbacteria bacterium
ATCGGATTTAATGGGACTAAAAGTGCCTAATCCCACATGAAGCGTGATAAATTCAATTTGCACGCCTTTTTGTTTAAGCTTTTTAAACATTCTTGGCGTAAAATGCAGCCCGGCTGTCGGCGCAGCAACTGATCCAAGCTTTTTAGGGTCAGCAAAAAAGGTCTGGTATTCGTTTTTTTTGGCCATTCTTTTGATATAAGGCGGGGTGGGCATTTGCCCGGTTGCAAAAATTTGCTGCATCAAATTTTGGGCGGATAAATTAAATTTAATTTGGGCGGTGTCTTTGGCGCGAGAAATTATTTGGCCGCTTAAATTTTTGGAGAATTTTAATTCTGTATTGACTTGTTTTTTGATGGGTAAATTGCCGACCATGCATTCCCAAGTATTTGGTTTGAGCTGGCGTAAAAGCAAAATTTCCACTTTGCCGCTGGTTGTTTTCCGGCCAATTAAACGAGCCGGGATAACTTTGGAATTATTAAAAACCAAAGCATCTCCTTTTTGCAGATGATCAGTTAAATTTAAAAATTTATCATCAGTAATTTTTTTTGTTTTGCGGTCCAAAACTAAAAGGCGGCAGGTGTCAGGAGGCGAGGCTGGCTTCTGGGCTATCAGCTCTGGTGGCAGGTGAAAATTGTAAGATTTCAAATTATATATTTTTTTCATGTTATAAATGTTATAATGTATTATAACACTAATTAATTAATCTACTAATAAACTAATTGTCAAAATTATGCCATTAACAAAAGTTCGTCAAGAAATTGACAAGCTGGATCGAGAGCTTTTAAATCTTTTGAAGAAAAGAAGCAAGTTGGTTGAGCGAGTCGGCTTGATAAAAAAGAAACACAAACTGCCAATTTTTAACAAGTTTAGAGAGATTGAAATTGATAAAAAACTTGATAAATTTGCTAAAAAGCACGGCTTACGAAAAACTTTTTTACAAAAAATCTGGAAGACCATGATTGACGAGGCCAAAGTGATTGAGAAAAAGGTTAAAAAATAATAATCAGTTTAGTGCTGCAGGCTTGATTTGCTTTGTTTTTTTTGCTAAGATGTTTTTATAATTCCCGCCTGTAGCTCAGTGGTTAGAGCGCTACCCTTATAAGGTAGATGTCGATGGTTCAAATCCATCCAGGCGGACAAATTTTGCTGCGCAAAATTGAGTAATAAGGGCAATTAGCTCCCGCCGTCGCTTATGCTTTGGCGAGCAGACAGTTGATTTTAAAATTTAATTCGGGCGATTAGCTCAGCTGGCTAGAGCGTCTCGTTGACGTCGAGAAGGTCAGTGGTTCAAGTCCACTATCGCCCACATATCCACAAGACGTACTCTTTGAGTAACATTTTACCCCCTAAAATAAAATCATATGAACAAAAAAAATAAAATCATTTCACTTATCATCTCAATTCTATTTATCCTTGTTCTCATAATTATTTTTAATTATCAAGGGTTAATCAGTTTTTACCACAATGTATTTCCTCAAATTATACAAACAGAAGTATGTTTAGTTGAGGAAGATGTGAGATGTAGAGAAGCTACAGTTTACAAAGTTAATAATCAAAATCAATGTGAAAAGTTGGGTGGAACTTGGTATGGTTGGGAACAGAGCCAAGTGTCTAAAACTTCTGGAGGCGAGTATTACCCTTGTTATAAGTTTAGTGAATAATGTTACTTTTTCAATACGGGAATGTGGAAATGTCTCGAAGGATCGACGAAAAAGGTTCGAACGTTGTCCACTAGCGCCCACAGAAATAAAAAAGACAAACCTGTTTTATTATAGTAGGCTTTAGCCTACGTAAGGACGCTAAAGTGCCCTATAATATTAAAGGTTTGTCTTTTTTATCTTTGCAAATTTGCTTTAATGCTTTCTATCACCTCTCGGGCAGCTTCAATAAGATCGTTTTTGCTAATTTCAAATTCAGATAAGCGCTTGTTGCCCGTTGGTTTAAAGTTTTTGGCCAGGTATAGAGAATCATAATTTTTTGAAGTATAAATTTGGCCGGAAATAGTTTTTTTTTGATTTTCGTAAAATAAAATAATTATTTCTGCTTCAGGCGCGTTGGTAATTAATTCCTCAATTAATTCAGTTAAATTAGGGTTTTGCAAATTTAATTCAATAAAATCTTTTTGCTGCAGATAAGACCAGGCCATTTTGTATTGAAAATCGTTTTTTAATCGCGCTAAAACTTTGCCCCAGAGTTTTAGGATATTTATTGATTTGGTGCGGTAAAGGTTTTGGATAATTAAATCGCGTTCAGCTCCGTTTAGGATTAATTGGCTGGCGACGTTTAAAACCCGCGGAGTGACATTTGAAGATCGAAAACTTTTTGTTTTGGAAATCATGCCGGCCAAAAGACAGGTGGCTATTTCTGAATCAATTAGTTTTAGGTCATAATTTTCAATTAAGTCAAAAAGCATTTCTGCGATTGAAGTTTTGGTTAATTCAACCAGGTTAATTTGGCCGTATTGTTCATTTTCCGGATTATGGTCAATATTAATGATCGGCGTATTATAAAAAAAGTCCGTATTCTGTTCATGAATTTCACCCAGAGATTCCAGGTCATCAGTATCAATTGTGATAATCAGATCATATTTGTAGTCCCCAGCTTTAAAATTAATTTTTTCTTCATCAAGCGTTCCCTTTTCCGGAGTAAGATAAATGTTCAATTTTTCATTTTTAATGTCATAAGAAAAATCTTTAATTTTATTGTCTTTGATTTCCAGGGAAATGATAAATCTTTTCAAGCCTTTTATTTCGGATTTGATTTTATCTATTTCCGGTAAAAAAGCATAATTTTGGGGAATAATAAAATTATGGCAGACAATATCAGCCTGTTTGTTTAGTTTTTTTAAGAGTAAAAAAATAGCCAAGCTAGATGCCAAAGCATCTCCAGTGAAATTCTTTTTAAAAACAATCAGAATCTTTTGGCTATTTTTGATCAGTTCAAAAATTTGTTGATTTGGTGTTAGTGCCATAACCGTATTAAATTTTTTAGTCCCCAACTTAATGGATTTTTTAGTTTATAATTTTAAATAAAAACTGTCAAATATTGTACTGTTGCAGAATTAAAGTTACCTTTTGTGGATAAGTTATGTTATTTAAAGATCCAAACAATGTGGCTGTAATTTTTTGTTGAGGTGTCATCCTATTC
>DSBA01000089.1 GCA_011046145.1 Candidatus Uhrbacteria bacterium
GTAGTGATGGGATATTTGGATAGTTGTACACGAAAAATGGGTATTTTGGGTATACTTGATATGAGTGGTACCGACAAGGAAATTATGGAACGTTTGAAAAAACACTATGTTGGATTTGTTGAACTGCATAAAGACAAATTTGAAACCGGGTTATGAATAAACTTAAAATAGCTATTATACAGTACGATATTGTTTGGAAAAATCCGTCTAAAAACATTCAGAGAATTAACCCAACTTGAGCATTTTACCACTCTGTTTCAAAAAAAATTGAAATTTTTTCAATTTTTTTAAAATTTAAAACACTGATAATCAATACTATTTTTTTAATTTTTAAAAAAACCTCGTCCGTAGTCCCCGAAGAGATTTGCATGTTAAAAAAAGGTTTTGTACTTTTGCAATATGTTTATTAATTTATTAAAACGAATATGTTTATTAAAACGATTGTAAAAACAGATAAAAAGACCGGCAAACGGTATAATTACTACCGCTTGTGCGAAAGTTACCGTATTGGGAACAAGGTCAGGCACCGTTCTATAGTCGGCATGGGCAAGCTCAATGGCATAGCAACAAAGCAGGACAAAAAGTTGCTTGCAGATACCATTGAAACCATAATCCGTGGAGAAAATCGACTTCCATTATTCGAAATAAAGCCTGAAATTCTAAAATACGCTAAGGAATTTGCAGCCAGAATAATTAACGAAAGGCTTCTTGATGTAAAACCAACTATTAAAGAAGCGGAAATTAGTGAAATTCCGACAGACATCGAAAAAGTTGATTTGAACAGTATAAAACATGAAGAGGTGAGGGAGCTCGGGGCAGAATGGCTCTGCAAACAAGCTCTTGAACAGCTTTCAGTAAAACAACTACTTACCGAATTGTGTGGATTTAGTGGGCCAGCCTCAGACATGGCCATGATGCATATAATCAGCCGAGCCGTTTACCCTGCGTCAGAGCACAAGACCGCTCAATGGATAAAAGAGAATTCTGCTGTTAGTAGTTTGTACAACATTCCATTGAGCCAAGTCAACAGGTTTAAACTATATGCCGCAAGCAATAAGTTATATGCTCGCAAGGCAGCTATCGAACAGGGTCTGTCAAGCAAAACCAATGAGCTATTTGACCTGCAAGATAAAATAATTTTTTATGACCTTACCAATACCTATTTTGAGGGTAGAAAGGAAGGCAGTAAAATAGCCGGATTTGGAAGGAGCAAGGAAAAACGTAACGATGCTAAACTTGTATCCATGGCTGCGGTAACAAATGCCGAGGGGTTTATTAAATACAGTAAGATTTATAAAGGCAACATCAGCGATAGTAAAACACTGGAAAAAACCATATCGGAGCTTTCCGCCTACACTTCTTTTACAGACAGAAAGCCCGTAGTGGTAATGGATGCAGGGGTAATGACCGACGAAAATGCGAAGATATTAAAAACTAATGGTCATGATTATATTGCCGTAAGTCGCACCAAACTAAAGGATTATAAAAAGATAAGCAGCAGAGAGGAAAACATTATCCTATACGATAAAAAGGGAAACCCGATAGAACTGTGCTTTGTGGAAAAGCCAAATTGTGATGACAGATATTTGTATGTCCGCAGTCGACAAAAAGCAATTAAAGAAACTTCAATGAACGAACATTTTTCAAAACGCTACGAAGAGGATTTAGAAAATATTAAAACCGCACTACACAAAAAAGGGGGCACAAAAAAGCTTGAAAAAGTATGGGAACGCATCGGAAGACTTAAAGAAAAATACCCGACAGCCAATAAACATTATACCATCACCGTAATCCCCGATGAGCATCAGCAAAAAGCCATCGACATTAAATGGGTCAAAAATAAAGTAAAACCCAAAGAAGGAGAAGGTGTATATTTTATTCGTACAAGCTTGCAAGATAAGAAAGAGGAAGTAATTTGGAAAATATATAATACTCTGACTGAAATTGAAGCAACTTTCAGAACTTTAAAAACCGACCTGGCATTGAGGCCAGTTTTTCATAAACACGATGAAAACGTTGAATCACATTTATTTCTAGGCCTTCTTGCATATCAGGTAGTTGCAACAATAAGGTATCAACTCAAAAACAAAGGGATACATCATGATTGGAAAAACATAGTTCGAATAATGAGCACTCAAAAGGAAGTAATTACAACCATGAAAAACGACAAAGGTAAAACAATAAGAATAAAAAAATGCAGCGAGCCATCCGTTGAGGCAAAACAAATATATGATGCACTGAATTATAAAATGGTACCATATTATATGAAAAAATCTGTAATTCTCGAAATCTGAAAACTAAACCCGTAACTAATTGAGTAAGTGACGATTAAGATTTTTAACAAGTTGGATTAAAAATAAGTTTTATACTTTTGCAATATGTTTATTAAAACGCTTGTAAAAACAGATAAAAAGATCGGCAAACGGTATAATTATTACCGCTTGTGCGAAAGTTACCATATTGGGAACAAGGTCAGGCACCGTTCTATAGTCAGCATGGGCAAGCTCAATGGCCTTTTCGCATATCTGGTAGTTGCAACAATAAGGTATCAACTCAAAAACAAAGGGATACATCATGATTGGAAAAACATAGTTTGAATAATGAGCACCCAAAAGAAAATGGTTACAGCAATGAAAAACAATAAAGGTAAAACAATAAGAATTAAAAAATACAGCGAGTCATGCCTTGACGCAAAACAAATATATGATGCACTGAATTATAAAATGGTAACATATTATATGAAAAAATCCGTAGTCCTCGAAAACTGAATACAAAATCCGTAACTAATTGGGTATGTGATGATTATGATTTTTTAATAACAAGTTGGGTTAAAATTTTCAACCTGTTTAAAAATCTCGGTACGGGCTTAGTCGCACTTTACCGAGGGATAGCCAAATTAGTTGAGGATTTGAATGAGTTTTACTTCTAAGGCGGATTTTATATCCTCGTGCTTGGTAGTATATTTTAATTCAGGTTTAGGAAAACTTCTTAAACTCAAATACCAGAAAGA
>DSBA01000060.1 GCA_011046145.1 Candidatus Uhrbacteria bacterium
AACTGTAAAAACTTTACGGCATTGGCGACATTTTAACCGCCCATCACTTAATTGCCAAAGTTTTTTATTAAAACATTTTGAACATCTTACCATAATGAAATTATATCATTTTGGTACGATTTTTAAACTTTACCCTTATTTATTTATTTTTTAAAAATGGTGCCAGATAGAATGTTTTTTACCAAAGGCGTGGGCGTACATAAAGAAAAATTGTCATCTTTTGAGCTGGCATTAAGAGATGCTGGCATTGAAAAATGCAATTTGGTCTATGTTTCCAGTATTTTTCCGCCTAATTGCAAAACCATAACAAAAGAAAAAGGCGTTGAATTTTTAAAGCCCGGGCAGATAACTTATTGCGTAATGGCTAAAAATGAAACCAATGAGCCAAATCGGCTTATTTCAGCTTCAATTGGCTTGGCAATTCCCAAAGACAATAAGCAATACGGCTATTTGTCAGAACATCATTCTTTTGGAGAAAAAGCAGTTAAAAGCGGGGATTATGCGGAAGATTTGGCAGCAACTATGCTGGCAACAACTTTGGGCATACAATTTTGGGCATACAATTTGATCCTGATAAAGCTTATGATGAGAGAAAAGAAGTTTATAAGACTAGCGGTTATATTTTTAAAGCTTCTAATATTACCCAATCTGCTGAAGGCCATAAAAACGGCTTATGGACAACAGTTATTGCCGCAGTTGTTTTTTTGGAGTAATTTTTTTCAAAAAACTAGCTAATTTAGTAAAAGTATAAAGGGGCGCCAAAGGGCGCCCCTTTTGCTCGGAAACTATTTAGCTATTTTCCACCCCCAGTGGACCCTTAGCTGAAATAGCCATTAGCAGCTGCCGGGACTTTCCCTAAACCCTTGTTTTTGATAAGGAGGAAAAATGCCAAGGATTTATAGCAGTACTGCTTTTACCGAGCATAATATAACATATAAAAAATATGGATTTTTGTCAAGATCTTTCAGCTGATTTGATTTTGTTTTAAAAGGCTGGTAAAATAAGGGCAAAATAAACTTATGGACATTTTTTTAATTATAATTTTAATTGTTATTGTTGCGGGGTTTGCGGCCTTATTTTTTATGGTGTCCAGGCTGGGGCAGGCTAAAAAAGACGACCAATCATTATTAATGCTGCAGAATCAAATTAATGAATTAAACAAAGTTTTGGGAGATGGCTTGTCAAATACCCATAAAACCATTCAGCAGCAGTTTGGCCAAAGCTCAAAAATTATCCAGGAAGTGACTGAAAAGCTTACACAGGTTGAATCAACCAGCAAACAAGTTTTGGGTTTTACAGAGCAATTGCAGAGTTTGGAAAATATTTTGACCAATCCTAAGCAGAGAGGAATTTTAGGCGAATATTTTTTGGAGCAGTTATTAAAAAATGTTTTGCCGCCATCTGCTTATCAAATGCAATACAAGTTTAAAGACGGAGAGATTGTTGACGCTGTAATTTTTGTTAAAGACAAGATAATACCCATAGATTCCAAATTTTCTTTGGAAAATTATAATAAAATAGTGGCGGAAAAAGATGTTTTAGCCAGGGAAAGATTGGAAAAGCAGTTTAAGCATGATTTAAAAAACAGAATTGATGAAACCTCAAAATATATCCGGCCGGCTGAAAAAACAATGGATTTTGCTTTTATGTTTATTCCCTCTGAAGGCATTTACTATGATCTTTTGGTTAATCAGGTTGGCGCTGTTAAAGTTAATACTCGTGATTTGATTGAATACGCATTTAAGGAACGGCACGTCATAATAACTTCGCCGACTTCATTTTTTGCTTATTTGCAGACTGTTTTGCAAGGCTTGCGCGCTTTGCAAATTGAAAAATCAGCCCAGCAAATAAGGGAACAGGTTGAAGCCCTGCAAAAACATTTGCTGGCTTATGATCAATATATGCAGAAATTAGGCAATAATTTGGGTACCACGGTTAATATGTATAATACTGCTTCAAAAGAGTTTAAAAAAATTGACAAGGATGTGACAAAAATAACAGGCAAAGATTCAAAAATAGAAGCATTAGAAATAGACAAGCCGCAAGTTTAATCTTGACTAATGAACAGTAATTTGATAACCTTTCTTTATAGCAATTAATAATGTAAACCTGAACCACGGATTTATTTCATTGATGACGATAATTTCATCTGTGTAATCCGTGATTATTAATCAGTGTTTAATGTAACCTAATAATTTATGCCGATTAAAAAACAATCCAAAAAAGCTTTAAGGCAGAGCATTAAAAGAGCCGAGTATAATCTTAAAATAAAACAAGATCTTAAGACCTTGATTAAAAAAATTCGCCAGGCCATTGATGCAAAGCAAGCTAAGGATAAAATTGAAGAAATGTTAAAACAGGCGCAAAAAAGCCTGGATAAAGCAGCACAGAAAAAAATAATTAAAAAGAACACCGGAGCCAGGAGAATGTCTCGTTTGATGGCTTATTATAAAAAAGGCGGCAAAGCAGAAGTTAAGGCTGAGGCCAAAAAACCAGAAAAAGAAAAATAGATTTTTTATAATTACAATATTTTTAAAGCAGAGACTTGAACAAGCCTCTGCTTTAAATTTGGGCAATAAACATGTCCGCACCGTCTCATTCTGAACAAGGAGAAGCCTCTCTTGAAGTGAAATATTCGGTACTTTTTTGGCAGCAAAAAAGTACCACAAAAAACTGCTGGGGGCCTCAATGCGCTAGTGCGTATGGTTTATTTGGAGCATTGTTTGGGGCGCTTAGTTCGGCCCC
>DSBA01000093.1 GCA_011046145.1 Candidatus Uhrbacteria bacterium
AAATAATTGAGCAAATTTTTAAAATAATTAATGTAAAAAAATTGATGATTACCCAAGGCCATTTAGGTTCAGTTGCTTCAGAAGGTAAAGATAAAATTTATCAGACGCCGATTCTATCCACTAATGTTATTGATCGTCTTGGCGCTGGCGATGCGTTTTTTGCGATAAGTTCTGTTCTTGCAGCCAGTAATTTGCCAATGGAAGCAGTCGGTTTCATTGGCAATGTTGTAGGAGCAATCCAAGTTTCCACAGTGGGGAATAAATCATCTATTGTGCCAAATCAAGTTTATAGATTTATCCAAACTTTACTTAAATAATTTTTATATCTAATTTTTATCTATGAAAAATATTGTTTCCAATTACATTAATGATTTACGCCGTTTTTTTAATCAGACTAAGGTAACGGATTCTAAAGGGAATAAACTAAATTTGAGCGATGCCTTAATAAAATCTGCTGAAATGGTAATGAAAGCAAATTCTCTCGGAAAGAAAATAATATTTATTGGTAATGGTGGCTCAGCAGCCGTAGCAAGCCATAAAGCCCTTGATTATTGGTTTACTGGAAAAATCAGGGGTATGGCTTTTTCTGATCATGTAAATTTAACTTGCGTTTCCAATGATTTTGGTTATAAAAATATTTTTGTTAAACAAATTGAGATGTTTGCTGATAATGGTGATATTTTGTTTGCGATTTCCAGCTCTGGCAATTCGGAAAATATTATTTTAGCTGTTGAGGAAGCGCGGAATTGTGGCTGTCAAGTTCTTACTTTCTCAGGTTTTAAAGAATCAAATCGCCTAATAGGTTTGGGTGATTTAAATTTTTATACTCCTGTGTCGCATTTTAACAAAGTAGAATCAATACATCTTTTGCTTTGTGATTGCATTTTAGAGATTATTTTAGAATATGATAAAAGCAAGAAAAAATGAAAAAAAACAGGGAAAAAGCGTTTTAGTGGCTTTTGATCGCGACGGAACATTAATTTATGATAACGGTTATTTTGGCAGGAAAGATAATTGGAAGGAAGAAGTGAAATTTTATAAAGGAGGGGTCGAAGCAATAAGAGCTTTAAATATCTTTGCCGATATTATTGTTGCCAGCAATCAAATTGGCGTTGCTTTAGGTTTTTACGGGCCGGAAAGGGTAGATGAGATAAATAAGTATCTTGACGACACTTTACAAAAGCAAGGGGCAAAAATAGATGGTTGGTATTTTTCGCCTTATATTGAAAAAGATTGGGCTAAAAAAAATGGCTTGGATTTAAATAGTCCTTGGGTTTTGGATACTTTTCCAGAAACACGCAAACCTCAGATTGGAATGTTAAAATCAGCTGTAGCTGATTTTGGAAAAAGCCTATCTTTTTATAAAAAGATTTTTGTTGTCGGTGATTCCCTTGACGATCTTAATATGGCTTTAAATGCTAATGCAATTGGTATTTTTTTTGAAAACAAAAGGAATGATCATTTACTAAAGGAAGTAGAATCTTTAGAGCATTCTAATCCGGGTAAAATTTTTCGTGTTAATAATTTATTTTCGGCAGCCAAAATAGTAAAAAGCTTAAGTATTTAAAATTACATGGACATGGAAAGCAGATATGCTATTGACTATCATAAAATAATGTTTCAGCCTGAAAAGCTGGCGGCATGGTTAAGAGCCCAAAAATCTTGGAATGAAGTAAAGAAGTTTTACCCGGTTTATGTTGAAATTTCTCTCGCCGGAGTTTGTAACCATCGTTGCAGGTTTTGCGCCTTTGATTATCTGGGGTATGAAGGCGGATTCGCAAATTTTAAGAGTTTAAAAAGAGCAATCAGGGATATGGCAAAAGGCGGAGTTAAGAGCATCTTATTCAGCGGCGAAGGCGAGCCTTTACTTTATCCTAAAGCAAAGGAGATAATTAAGTACGCCAATTCTTTAGGGATTGATGTTGCTTTGGCGACAAATGGAGCTTTTTTAGAAGAAGATGTCTCAAAAGCTATTTTACCCTTTTTAAGCTGGTTAAAGGTGAGTATTGATGCTGGAACAGCTAAAACTCATATGAAAATTCACCGTCCTAAAACTCAGGATTTTAACAAAATTTTGAATAACCTTAAAAAAGCAGTAGAAATTAGAAAAACGAATAATCTTAAATGTACTTTGGGCGGCCAGATGCTTTTGCTTCCGGATAATTATAAGGAAGCAGGAATTTTAGCAAAAAAAATAAAAAAAATTGGCTTTGATTATTTAATAATCAAGCCTTATTCTCATCATAAAAAAAGTATTACCCGAGAATATCAAAATATTGCTTATGAGAAATATTTTTACCCCGTTAGAAAGCCCCAGTCCTTGGGGCAATCGGCTCCCAACTGCGTTCTTTCTAACGGGGTGAATTTGAAAGATGAATTAAATAAAATTAACAGCGATAATTTTAAAGTGATTTTTAGGGAAAATTCGATGAAAAAATTAAAAGAAAAACGCCCTTATAAAGTTTGCCATGCGGTTCCTTTTTTTTGGGCTCATTTTGCGACTAATGGTGATGTTTATAGCTGTGGTAATT
>DSBA01000037.1 GCA_011046145.1 Candidatus Uhrbacteria bacterium
ATACACTCGGCTTTAAAGTGCCCGCCCGCAGTTTTCGCGCAAAGATTAAATTTTCAAGCTAACAAACTAATTTACCCGGGCAAATCTTTGAGACAACCTGTCTAAAAAATGGGTACTTGACATAGGGCCACCGGCAATGAGCGGTCCTCGGCTCGCTGGTGGGAATAACAGGGGTGAGACAGGAAGCTCACGTGCACTTTCTGTCAATACAAAAGAAACCTCCAAGGCAACCTCGGCCTTGTTTATTAGAGGGCACGGAGAGGCCCCCTGGTCTACGGATCAGGGGGTATTTTAATTCTAAAATTCAACTAATCGCTGCTTTAATAAATTCCCTAAATAAGGGATGGGGTTTAAGCGGCCGTGATTTAAATTCTGGATGGAATTGAGTTGCTACGAAAAATTTATGATTAGGCGCTTCAATAATTTCAACTAATTTACCGTCCGGAGAAGTGCCAGCAATTTTCAACCCCTTTTCTACCAATAATCTCCTGTACTCATTATTAAATTCATAGCGATGGCGATGCCGTTCGTTGATTTTATCCCGCCCATACGCTTTGAAACTTATAGAATCTTTAGCCAAAACACAAGGATAAGCGCCCAGGCGCATTGTAGCACCCATTTTTTTCTGTTTTATTTTTTCAACTTGATCCGGCATTATATGAACTACATGATAAGGAGATTTTTGATCGACTTCCGGGCTATTTGCCTTAGCCAAGCCAGCCATATGCCTGGCAAATTCAATTACTGCTAATTGCATGCCATAACACAAGCCTAAATAAGGCAGATTGTTTTCCCGGCAATATTTTATTACCATAATTTTCCCTTCTGTCCCTCGGCTGCCAAACCCGCCCGGAACAATAATGCCATCAAGCTCTTTTAAATTTTCTAATTCTTTAGGATCTTTTTCAAATTTCTCTGAATTTAACCAAGTCAAAATAGGTTTTCTTTTATGAAACCAGGCCGCATGTTTAATGGCTTCAATCACTGATATATATGAATCGCTTAAAGTAAACTGGCCTGTTGAAAAATACTTGCCTACAATACCGATTTTGACTTCTTGTTTGGCTCTCTTAGCTATATCAACTAATTTTTGCCAATCTTCTAAATTTTTAGCCTTGGATTTCAAGCCAAATTTAGTTAAAATTTTATCGCCTAATTCCTCTTTCTCAAAATTTAAAGGTATTTCGTAAATATTCTCAACATCTGGCGCAGAAATTGCGTTTTCCTTAGATATATTGCAAAAAGTCGCCAGTTTTTGTTTCCTTACTTCATCCAAAGGCATATCAGAGCGGCATAAAATGAAATCGGGAAAAATACCAGCTGAATTCAATGTCCTAACCGCTGTTTGGGTTGGCTTAGTTTTCATTTCACCAACCTTTGAAGGTATTGGCAAATAACTAACTAAAACTACCATCACGTCATTTGGCATTTGAGAACGCAACATTCTGACTGCTTCTAAAAATAAAATGTTTTGATATTCTCCAACCGTACCGCCAATCTCCACTAAAGTAAAATCAGCTTTTGCCAGTTGAGCTGCGTTTTTAATGCGATTAATCACCTCTTCCGGCACATGAGGCACCACTTCCACGCATTTGCCTTCATATTCCAGATTCCTTTCTCTTTGAATAACGCTCAAGTAAACCCGACCGGTTGTCATATAATTAGTAGCCAGGATATTTTGGTCTAAAAATCTTTCATAATTGCCAATGTCCTGATCTGTCTCATCGCCGTCTTCAGTCACAAAAACTTCGCCATGTTCAGTCGGATTCATGGTGCCGGCATCAACATTAATATAAGGGTCTATTTTAATAGCTGTCACTTTATAGCCTTTTGATTGTAAAATTTTACCGATTGAAGCGCAGGCCACGCCCTTGCCTACACCGGACATAACACCGCCTGCAACGAAAATAAATTTGTGTTCCATATATTTGCGAATTTGTATATTAGTTTAAATTCTAAACACTAATATTTGAATTCCTAAATAAATTAAAAATAGTAATGGCTCAAATTCTAAACATTGATTTTGAATATTAGAATTTAGAATTTTGGATTTTTAAAAAAGAGGACATTACACCTCTCTCTCAATGGTTAAACCAATTTTAGCTTTTTCATCAGAGCCAAAATCAATTAAAACATCATAATACCCCAACTGTTTAATCGGCTGTTCCAATTTTATAAACTTGGCCTCAATACTATAACCGCGATTTTTCAATTCCTCTGCAATTTTATTGGCATTGATTGAACCAAACAAGGTTTTGCTCTCATCAGCCTTTGCATTGATAATTAATTTTAGATTATCAAGCTTTCTAGCGATACCTTTATACTTTTTACCTTTGTTTTTCTCCGCTTTCAACTTTTTCGCTTTTAAATTTTCTAACTCTTTTAAAGTCTTATCCGTGACAATTTTTGCCAAACCATTGGGAATCAAAAAATTACGGGCATAGCCTTCTTTGACTTCTTTAATCTCGCCACTCTGGCCTAAATTTTGGATTGTTTTAAGTAAAATAAC
>DSBA01000035.1 GCA_011046145.1 Candidatus Uhrbacteria bacterium
GGCTCCACCTGTAATATATCCAATACATTTACATCATGGCATAAACCATCGCTAATATGGATAAAACTGGGAATATTACCTCTTATATCCAACAACGTGTGCATTTTAACAGCGCCTTTGTTGTTACGGAATTTTGCCCAGGGAAAGAGGTTTAAGCATAAGTCTATGGTTGTACTATCAAGCGCATAAACCATGTTGTCCAAATCCAACAGAAAATCGCTGTTGGTTCTATAAAGAATACGTGCTTCAGCAGCCAGTATGCCAGCAAAATCAGCATAAATTCGCCAATCCCTTGCTTCGTTGGCCTCGGATAAAGTACTTCGAGGTACGGGCTGCGGAATACCACAATGATACAACTTGCCAGATAGAGCAGTGAGGGTGTTCTCAATATCCCGTAAGCTTTCCCTAAAGGTTAGCTGGGCAAAGCACATTGTCCAAAAATGAATGCGGCAAGTAAACCATTGGGTTTTATAATCGCCAGAATATTTATCGACACATTTTTGGAACTCATAATTGGGTAAAAACGACATCAGCTGTGCAAAAACATATTTTCCAGAATTCATGTTTTTGCCTCAAAATTCGAAATTTCAAATCCAAAAATCAAAGAACGTAGTTGAAACCCTTATTGTGATTAATTTATATAATTTTTACTTTTGCAACAACCGTACACTAGTGTAACAAGATTATTATTGAATGGATTTAACAAAAAAAATTTCAAGTCATAATTTCAAATCATTTTTGTGGCATGCCACATTTTTGGCATTTGCTAAAAATTTTATGGATGTAGATACTATTATCCCTTCAATGATAGTAAAAGCAGGTGGAGGCGCTATACATATTGGGATTTTAACGGCAATAATGATGGGAGGCTCAAGCTTCACACAACTTTTTTTTGCTCCCTATTTAAGTAATAAAGCCTACAAAAAGAAATACCTTTTGATTGGGATTAATACCCGGGTTTTTGCATTAACAGGCTTAGGGTTACTATTGTTTTTACTACAAGGCGACCAACACAATTATGTTTTATGGTTGTTGTTCCTTTTTATAACAGCATTTTCACTTGCAGGAGCTTATACTAATGTTAGTTATGTTGATATTTTAGGAAAAACAATTTCTCAACACAAAAGAAAAACCTTTTTTTCAGCCAATCAAATTATATCAGGAATAAATACACTTGGTTCAGCATTTTTAGTAAAAAAGATTTTAGAATGGAAAGAATATCCGGTAAATTATGCTTTTATGTTCGTTATCGGAGCAATACTATTGCTAATTGCAACAGCCGGTTTTTGGAGCATAAAAGAAACAATTCCCTCAGGATTAAGAATTTCAGGGATTAAGTCATTTATCAGGTTTTTAAAAACTGAATTAAAACAAAACAAAAAATTAAGCTATTTTTTAGGGTACATTAATACGCAAGGAATTGCTATTTCGTTTCTACCCTTTATCATATTGTTTGCAAACGAAACTTTTGATAATCAAAGGGTTTCGGCAGGAGTATTTTTGGTATATAAAATTATAGGCGTTGTTTTCGTCAGTTTGTTGGTTTTACTGGGCGCAAAAAAACTAAAATACAACCTAATTCTTTATAGTAATGTTTTGCTGTCGCTTTTACTTGTAGCAATGGCTTTGTTTATTAAAGATGTAACATTAATTAAATATATATTTGTTCTTGGCGGTATAGTGTTTTCGTTGTTTACAATGTCGATGAATGGTTTGTTACTTGAAGTCTCAGGCAATGAAAATCGAGCTGTGTACACCGGATTTGCAGGAGCAGGTAATATTTTGCCCGCCATTTTTCCTCTTATCGGAGGTGTAATAATCAATCAATTCGGCTATCAAGCCTTCTTTATCCTTTTTATGCTGATTGTTGCAACAGCAGCCTTTTTTATATTTAAAATTAATTGTAAAAAATAAAATTATGAATACTAAAATTTATCCCGATTCGGGAGTTGAGTTATCTGCTTTTATAGCAAAGAATTACGACAAAGTAATGAATATTATGTCGTTTGGTTTGTACCGTAGTTTTATAAATAAAGCTATAAAAGAGATGGATATTAAGCCTAGGAGCTCGATTTTAGATTTAGGATGCGGTACAGGCAGAAACGCCAATTTAATGGCGAAATACATTGGCGAAAGCGGACAAATTACCGGGCTTGATATTTCGAAGGATATGGAACGGCAATTTGTAAATAAATTTAAAGGCAGGAGCAATATTAATTTTATAAATCAACGCATCGACCAGCCTTTCAATTTAAAAAAACAATTCGACATCGTCTTTATCAGCTTTGTAATTCATGGTTTTCCACATGAAATCCGAAAAACTGTAATTCAAAATGCTTTTACGCATTTAAAGCCTGGTGGGGTATTTTATATTCTTGATTTTGCTGAATTTGATATGGATAAGATGCCTGTTCATCATCGATTTATTTTTAAATCAATAGAATGCAAGTATGCCTTTGATTATATTAAACGCGATTGGAAACGAATTTTAAAAGAAGCGAATTTCGAC
>DSBA01000083.1 GCA_011046145.1 Candidatus Uhrbacteria bacterium
AAAATTTATTAAAAGTGTTACCCTTGACTGTTAACTATACATACAGTTTTGTTTTTTTAAGCCGTTCCACGAAGGTAAAGAAAAAATTAAAGAATAAATAAAAGAGAAATAAAATTTTATCAAGATTAAACCCCTGGCCAAAAAGGTACAGGGGTTTTTTTACATCAGATAAACATCTGAAGGCGCTCCAAAAAGATGAAGCTGCAATTCTTTTAGGATGTAGTCCAGAATCAGGATTTCAAGCTGATAATTGTCAATCGCTGCCAGGTCATCATCTTCCTTGGGGAATTTTTGACAAAGTTCATCCAATTTTTCATTGATTGCGTCATGGATTATCAGGATAATGCCGCAAATAAGCTTCCATTGGTTTTCAGTTAGAATAATAAGGAATTCATTTGCTTGGCCTTGTTCCAATATCTGCCTTTTTAAATGGAAATCAATCTCCTCAAGAAATTTTTTTTCATGTTTTTTATAGCCGGATTCTTCGCAAAGCGATAAAAATTCATCATCTTGGCAAAGATCTGGAAACATAATTTCAAGAGCAGTCTGCAATGAACGGTCTATCAATTCAAGGGCTGCTTCAGGAAATTCCATTTCAATTTCTCTTTCTCTCATTGGCAAACCCTCCTTTTTAATAAAATTGGATGTTTTATTGTAATTTAGCCAGTTTGGGCAGACTTGTCAACAGCTGGTTTAAATTTCAGCTTTTTTTTAAAAAATGCTAAAATTATAAGCAGGGATATTATAATTTTTGCTTATAATTAATTTATTTAACTATAAAATTTATGCTTAAAAAATCCTCTGTTTTTTGGCCGATTTTGCTTTTAATTCTTTTAATCGCGCTTATTGCTTTGGCTTTTTATTTATTTAAGCCGACTGTTTTGGAGCCAAATGATTTTGCTAAGCTTGTTTCCAATTTTGACGAATGCGTTGCCTTGGGCAATCCAATTCTGGAATCTTATCCAGCCCAGTGCTTAACCCCTGACGGCCGGACATTTGTCCAGGATATTGGCAATGAGTTGGAAAAAATGGATTTAATAAAAATTAACAGCCCAAGGCCAAATCAAGTTGTAAGCAGCCCTTTGAGAATTGAAGGATTTGCCCGCGGCTATTGGTTTTTTGAAGCTGATTTCCCAGTCAAGCTTTATGACGCGGACAACAATCTCATTGCCAGCGGAATTGCCCAAGCCCAGGGAGAATGGATGACCGAGGATTTTGTGCCGTTTGTGGCAAATTTGGAGTTTGAAAAGCCATTGGCTGAAAAAGGAAACTTGATTTTGGAAAAAGACAATCCCAGCGGCTTGCCAGAACATGACGATTATTTGAGAGTGCCTTTATTTTTTAACAATTAAATATTAATTTAATTATTTATGGAACAAGAAAAAGAGAAAAACTTTTTATCTTATGATCAAAAACCTAAAACCGGCTTTTGGCGGACTTTTTTTATTGTTATTGGCGTTATAGCTGTAATAATAATTATTATGGTTATTGGCGCGATAATTGCTTTGCTTATAATTAAGCCCTATGGCATAGATGTGGCAAAACTGCCAGCAGCATACTTTGATATGGACTCTGACAAACCAAGTAGCTATGACCACCCTTTGTTATCAACAGAGCAGGAAAAATTTTTGGAAACAATGGGTGTTGATGTTAGCACTGTTCCGACCCAAATTACTGATCAGCAGGAACAGTGCGCTATTAATGCCTTGGGGGAATCAAGGGTCAATGAAATCAAATCCGGCGACTCGCCGACCTTAAGCGATTATTTAAAAGCAAAAGATTGTTTTTGATGCAAATAAAACTTTGAATTTTAAAAGACCCGTTAGAGGGCCTTTTAATTGAGCGTAATTGAATCATCTTCTTTGACGCCGAAAATTCTTTCTCCCAGGTCACAAAGAATTTCAGACGAAAAAATAACCACGCTTATTTCTTCGGGTATTTCAATAAAACTATCTTCCTCTGGCTGAAATTCAACTTCGAGATCAATTTCGTCTCCTTCTTCAAAATCTTCAAAAAACAAGGAAATTATATCGTAAACAATTTCCCATTCGGTCTGGAGCAATTCAATGCGAATATTGCCGCTGTCGCCATTAACTTTTGCGGCTATAGTTGATATTAGGGCAGGCAGGATTTTTTCGTGATCAGAATAATAACCGATTTGGCGGCAGATTTCAATATAATCCGGATCGCCTGCCAAATCTTTATTGTATTCTTTTTTGCAGAACAAAAGGATTAAAATTATTGATTTCCAGACATCTGCCGGATATTCCAGCGTCAATTTTTTATTCTCCATTTTTCCTCCTTTTTGATTGTAATAGTAAGATATTAGCCCAAAAAAATAAAAACGTTAAATAAAATCGTGCGAATTTAAAATTGACAGACGTTGTTACAATTGCAGCAATTAGGGTTACCTTCTGGGTTTCGTTCTCATGTGATATGGTGGGAAGAATATTTAAAAAATAACTTCCACAAACCATATGAGGACAAGAAATACCCAAGGTGAATT